>JAITEE010000057.1 GCA_031282205.1 Candidatus Methanovirga aequatorialis
ATAAAAATTTATTATAATTTCCAATATTTATTTAAATGATGAAATATTTGGATGATGAAAATTTAATTTTGCAATTTACTACAACATTAAAATATCGAAATAATTAAATTGCCATGACAGTAGACTATTATAATGATTTTGGTAAAGTTTGTCGATTTTAGTTTATTAAGTTCCAGTGCTGCTGTATCCATTTTTTAGCACATTTTGTCTGCTTTTATAATGATTTTGGTAAAGTTTGTCAATTTTAGTGGATTAAGTTCCAATGTTGTTGTTATCCATTTTTTAGCACATTTTGTCTGTTTTAAAAATCTTTCAAAACATTCAACAACTTTTTCCTTTATTTTATAAATGTTTTCAAGTATATTGGGTGATAAATAATCGTCTTATTTCTTTTATAGGAGTTTCTGCAGGATTCAATCTAGGAGTGCGTGGAGCATTAAAAATAAGTTTAACACCTCTAAATCTATCATTTAAAGATTTAACTATATAACATGGAGGTAAAGATTCTGATTTTCCTAAATAAACTATTTAAACCTCCTTAAGCATTCATACTCATTATTAAGTTCTGAATACATTTATTAATTATCCGTTAAATATCGGACAATTGACATTTTAGTAATTGAATCATCTTAGATTTTTTTTTGAAAATACTTGTAGTACTTCATGTTCTACAGTCTTTCATAAAGGTGAAATATACATCTTTGGTGTGTTAATCCAATGCTGTCAAGTTAATTATAAAATTAAGTATGAAAACAAGCATATCATTGATTAAAAACTCCATAAACACAATAATAGATTCAAACACAATACACACATTCAAAAAACGTTACAAGAAACTAAAAGAGAAAATAAAGAAGAATTTAGTTCAAATAAAACCTAACAGAAAATTTCAAAGACTAACAAAAGAAAAAAACACAAAATACCACCTCAACGGGAAATTAAAAAATTTAACTTGACAGCATTGATATTCAAAGTAATATAAATATTAGTTTGACAGCATTGTGTGTTAATCTTAATTTTAGCTATTTTCATATATTGTTTATCCATCACTTGTATAAACTAAATTCTTAGTTGTCCTTTGGTGACATTTTCCTGTTGGTGACATTTTCTATTAATGATTTTAATTTAAAGTCTTAAATATATAATTTTCATGAAAGTTAAATAATTTGACTCTTGCAAATTTAGTTAAAAGCCTATATTTTAAAAAGAGGTAATAAAATATGGATTATGAAGCTAAAAAGTTGTGTAAAAATTGTCAAGGTTTAGATGTAGTTATGAATGGTGACCATTGTGCAAAGACTGCGTTAATGGAGATAGAAGCAAGGCAAAATCCAGACACCATGAACATGAAAGTGCTTTATAGGTTAATAACCGATATACTGGATACTTGCAACGAAATAAAGGAATATGAGTGGGTAGAATTATGGGATTACCGTTTTATGATTCGTTTATTTTTTGAAGATGAGATACAAGGACAGGAGGTTCAAAAATGATTAAATGTCCTGAATGTGGATCTGAAGATTCAGATGAAGATGTTAAGCGAGCTGAAATTTGTTGTCGTAAATGTGGTGTTGTTATAGAAGAGAATTTGGTAGATATGGGACCTGATTGGAGACCTACTAATCCTGGGGAAATAAATAAAGGTATAAGAGTGGGTGCTCCAGCTACACCTACAATTCACGATAGAGGTTTAAGTACAATAATTGGGGGAAATAAGGATATTCATGGTGGAAATATTTCTGCAAGAAGTCGTGCTCAATTGTGGCGTATGAGAAAATGGCAGAGAAAAATAAGAATCTCCAATTCTACTGAAAGAAATCTTGCCTTCGCTTTAGGTGACTTAGATAGAGTTTCTTCAATATTGGGTCTCCCAAGACATGTTAGAGAATCTACTTCTATTACTTATAGAAGTGCACTTAAGCGAAAACTTATTCGTGGTAGAAGTATTGAAGGTGTCGTTGCTGCCTCACTGTATATTGAGTGCAGAAGATCTAAAATTCCAAGAACCTTGAATGAAATATCCGAGGCCTTAAGAGTAACTAAAAAAGAAGTTGGAAGGACCTACAGATTCTTATCAAGAGAATTAGATATTAAGTTAACGCCAACATCTCCCGTTGATTATGTTCCAAGATTTGCAAGTAAGTTAGGAATTTCAATTGAAACTCAAACACGAGCTATTGAAATAATTAAAAAAGCCATATCAAAAGGTTTAACTTCAGGTAGAGGACCTAATGGAGTAGCTGCAGGTGCATTATATTTTGCATCAGTTTTACTCACTGAAAGGAAAAATCAAAGGGATGTTGCTGAAGTAACTGGTGTTACAGAGGTCACCATTAGAAACATGTATAAGATGTTTGTTAATAATATGAACTCATAATGTAAAGTGTATTTCAATTAAAACAATGGTCACGACTTAAATTCACAAAAACTAAGATATGGAGTGTTAATCATGACTGAAAATAAATCAAATCTTTTTATAAATAAATCAACTCTTGAAAATGAATCATTAATAGATGAGTTATATGGGAAAGAATTCACTGAGTCTGAATATTTTAAAAAATTGATTGAATTAGCGTATGAGTATGAAATATTGTCTGAACTTATAGAAGAGACTGAATTTACACCTTCAAAGATAGATTTATCAATTCTTGTAATTCATTGGATTATAAACATATTAAAAATGAGTGAAATAGATGATGGAAACTTTTTAGAATTTGATAATATTAATAATGATTTGTTTGAGCTTTTTGATAATCAGAATATTGTCATGATTAGAGAAGCAAGAAAGCTTTTTGGAGATGTAGTTTTTGATACCAGTAATTTCACTCCTAAAGGCAAGTTTGCCCATGATATAACAAATCCTATCATGACTGCATGTATTCCATTGGAATATGTATATCTTGACCAATTAAAATGTGATAATGGCGATTCTATTTCTTACAACCGTTTAGGAAGCGTGAGTAGTGAGTCTGATGACCTTCCAAATCTTATGGATAAATATATAATTACAAATGGCAATACTGGTAAGGAAATAGCTACTTTCTATGTATATCCTTATTCTCATGAAGTTTCCTTAGAAATCCCAGAGGGGTTCATGTTTTCTGAATTATTTTCATGTGATCTACTTAGTAGAATTAACAGAATTATAAACATGGAATTTCCGAGTGGAGGGTGTGAATTTTTGCGGAGGTTTTTGACACTGTAAAAAATTCACATGATAGACTAAGATTTTTTGTGGATTTTTACATTCGACATTATTTCAATCTAAATAGTATATGGATGTTTTGATAATCTTTAAATAGGTGTGGATCAAT
>JAITEE010000091.1 GCA_031282205.1 Candidatus Methanovirga aequatorialis
AAACCATTTATATCAAAACCCCATATTTTTTTTTACTCATATAAGATTATTACAACTCATTATATATAAATTTAACGGTTTTTAACTAAAATTTAAAAAATAATTGTTGCACAGCCAAAAAAAATTTAAAAAAATTAAATTATGATGTTAATATCATTATTTTTGTTTTGCTCTCTTTTACATAAAAATATTAATATATATGAAATTTCAATTTATAATTATTAAATTTTTAATTAAAGAGATCATAACGATATTTTTAAAAATAGAAATATTTTAATAATTAATAAGATTTAAATAAAAATTAATTAAAAATAATATTTTAAAATCAAGTGAATAATTACAAATATTCTTTATTCCACTATAAATATTATCGTCGAATACTTAAGGTAATGGTGTTTAAGTTGTCATGGTTATTTGTAATATTTCTAATTTTACTTGCTCATGTAAAAGCGAAAAACGATGTAGATAATGTTTCATCGGTTTCTATTGTTATTCCTTCCTACAACGAAGAAAGGGACATTGGAACCATTGTTTCTATTGTTAAAAAAATATCCTACGTGGACGAGGTCATCGTGGTGGATGACGGATCTTATGATAAGACAGCGATCAAAGCAAGTGAGGCTGGTGCAGTGGTTATATCTCATACAAGTAATCAAGGTAAGGGGTCAGCTATTGAAACAGGACTTAAACATTCGAAAGGAGATATTATTGCTTTTATTGATGGTGACCTTCAAAATTTGAGTCCAAAACAAGTGGATGCAATGATAAAACCAATAATGGAAGGAAAAACTGATATCACAAAAACGAAGTTTAAGAGAGAACATGGACGAGTCACTGAACTTACAGCAAAACCTCTTTTAAATTTCTTTTTTCCAGAAATTAATTTGGAACAACCGTTGAGTGGTCAATTTGCAGGAAAACGTTCAGATTTAGTTAAGATAAGGTTGGAAAAGGATTATGGGGTTGATGTGGGAATTATATTGGATGCAGACGCTAATGGTCTTAAGGTTGAGGAGGTTGATATTGGAGAGATAAAACATGATAGTTCATCTTTAGAAGATTTACATAACATGGCAAACGAAGTTGTGAGAACTGTGGTTAACAGGTCAATGGAGTACGGTAGAATGTCTCTGATGGATACTATTGGGACATATATTCGTTCATCTCTTTTGGGATTATCACTCATCACTCTTGGATTGTTTATAATATTCTTTGTGGGGTACATACCAACCGAAATAGGCGGTGTTATCTCCGTTGTTGGTGTCATAATATCAATTTACTACGTTATAAAACTTGTAACTAAAACTTATAGGGTATTTAAGAAAAAGGGAAATAGAAACTTCATAAAATCTTTTGTCATGATGCACTTTCCAGTTTTAATAGCTGGGATAATTCTTGTTTTAATGGTTTCTACATTTATAACAGCTATTAATTTTTCTGATGGTCAAATATCTCTTGAATTGACATCAAGAACGTTGAAAATATTTCCAGAGGCTTCATCAAACAATCAAATAACTATAAGGGGACCTTACACTGTGGGCCCTGCATTGGAAAATGAGTCACAAATTATTAGAATGCCAGCGGATGTCTTATCTACTTTAGAACTTAACTACAATGATACGATAAGAATAAACAATGCTTACTACTTCCTCAATGAGACAAAGCCAAATGAAGGAAATATAATTCGTATGCCTAGTAACGCTAGAGATTATCTAAATTTAAAGGAGGGAGAGGTCATTTCAGATGGGAAAATCACTCGAACCTTTGAAAATACCTTCGTTCAAAGAAAAATTAATGATACAAACTCAACGAACTGTTTTGAGTATTTTGTTATTAATTCACAGCCTTCTGAAGCTAAATATGTAGATATTTATCTCGATAATCGATTAATATCAAAGGAATTTGGTGTTCTTAACGGTAACCATTCGGTGCATGTAAATGGTGACAACGTGAAAACGATTGAAGGCGGCTCAAACAATAACTACTTCGCCTACTGGGGAGATCATATAGTTGAGTTAAGAGTATACAATCAAACCTCTTCCATAAAGAATTTCCAAACCAGTGACTATGGTCCATTTTTATCCTTTGAGTTGAACTGATATTATGAGAACACGTTAAATTTAAATAATATCTTTATTTTATCATAGACCTGAAAGAATACTATCATAGACCTGAAAGAATACTATCATAGACCTGAAAGAATACTATGACTGAATTTTAATGAAGTATTTCAGTCATAGATGAATTCAGTAGCAACCAAAATAGAAAAGTAAATAAGATTCAAAATGTAATATAGAAGCAAGGTGATCAACGTGTTTTCAACTATCAATGAAGTCAACAAAAGTTTCAAATATAGGATCTATCCTTCGTTTGAACAAGAAGACTTCTTGAAATTCAATATTAATTCTTCAAGGTTCATATTTAACCGTGTTAAGGAAATGTATGAACATGATAGGGATTTAATCAAGATGTTGACAGGTTCACCTAAAGTTAACTATTTTTTGAATATGAAGACTGCTAACATGTATTTAACCATGTTAAAACAGATACATCCATTTCTTAAGGATATAGATTCAATAGCTGGACAGAAAGCCTATGAAGGTTTAATAGCTGGTTTTAAGAATATCTATAAG
>JAITEE010000019.1 GCA_031282205.1 Candidatus Methanovirga aequatorialis
AAAATTCAATTTAAAGTTTTATTATAACTATATTCTTATAATTGGGATAAATTCATGGATTAAATAAAATTTAAAGAGTAAATATTGGAATTAAATTTAGCAAAATCTTTAAAAATTTGATTTTTGGCCACGACTCATTAATATAATACAACCCCACAATTATAATACTTTACGAACTACTGATTATTAATAAAAATGCAAGCTTACTAAAACGACATTTATTTTTAATGAATCTAAGAAAACCTATCCATTAAATTATATATTTTATTAAAAAATAATGATAGAGGACCAAAGTTGTCTGTGATTCCTTTTGATAGTTGAATATCTTTTTTTGTAAATCCTTTTAGAAATAGTAAAACAAAGAAGTATACGATGATACCCAATATAAATCCTATAATTGTTTGACCCCATAATGGAAGAAAGGTTAAAGAAGTTAATTTTAAAAGGCACACTCCCATGACCAGCGATGCAACCATTATTTTCAAATATGGACGCATTGAACTTTTAGTTTTTTTAACCTTTAAGATGATTAATATGGCTGGAATTGTCATTATTATAATCGTTATAGTGGTTCCAACGGCCGCTCCTTCAATTCCATAAATAGGAACCAATGTGTATGTTAATATAACGGTTAAAATGGCACCTAAGACCAGTAGATACATTGTTATTCTTGGGTTCATGATACCCTGTATAATACTTGAGGATATTGAAAAAATTGAATAAAATCCCATACCAAAAATTAGTATACTTAGAGTTGTAGAACCGTACATGTACTCTGCTCTATAGATGGTTCCTATAATTGGTTTTGAAAGTAAAGCAATTCCTACACAAACAGGGATTATTATTATTAGTATATATCTATACGACTGTGAAATATATTTATCTAAAAGATCGTTATTTTTAGTAACATTAGCAGAAGCAGACGCTGGCAATATTGTGGTTGCAATTGAATTTGGAAGCATTAACGGAATTCTTGCAATTGTACTGGCTACTTGGAAGTATCCAATATACACTGGTGAAAGTAAACTTGCCATAATTATGCTGGTTACAACTAACAACACCATTTCACTTAAGGCCCCAATGGAAACCGGGATGGCAAACCAAATTAACTTCTTCATTAATTTCAATTCATCTTTAAATGAAAATTTAACTTTTTCATCTGGTTGTGGAATAATTTTTAATATATGTTTTTTAAATAGGTACAAGGATATAACGGCCGAGGCGATATAACCAAAAACAGAACCTAATGCAGCACCAACAACAGATAGACCCATAATGACTAAAATTACAGAGAATACAATCATAAATCCTTGTTCAGCACCTCTTGATGCAACGATATATTCCGTTTTGTATAGGCCTTGAAATGCACCTCTAAAAGCTCCTGAAATTATACTAAATGGAATTATAAGACTTATCATGCATAAAGGTATTAAATAATCAGGATTTTTAAAATAGTTAAGTGACAGGTATGGAGATATAAAGAAAACAAGTAAAAATGAAAAAAGTAGTCCTAGTAAAGCCATTGTCTTTAAAGAAGAATAGACAACTTGTCTTGCAAGAGCGTTCTCTCCCAAACTCATATATTCTGATAAATATTTTGCAATAGCTGGAGGAATACCTCCTGCAGATAATATTTGAAAAATACCTAAAGTTGTAAGAAAAACTGATAATACACCATAAAAATAGCTTGGCAATAAAGTACTCATTAAAAAATGATATATGTAACCTCCAATACGAAATATGAAGTTCCCAATTAAAATAAAAATATTGGCTTTAACAAATTTAGAACTCAAACTTTATCTCCTGTTATTTGCTTTTATTATTTCATCGATTTAATTTTTTATTTATTCACTTCGTTATTTAATATTCTACATTGTTTTAATATTCTAAAATTTATATTTTGTTCATAATAAAATGTCTTTACTAATTTTTAAATTTGATTCTAGTGATTATGTTGTACGGTTCTTCAACCTTTATATATACTAAGTTAATCAATATTTTTTATGTATATATAGATAAACATCGTAATTCAATATTTTGAGTTTTTTTATAAAATATCAATTTGATTTAGAAGAATTTTTGTTAGTGTACGTACAACGTTGATGTTAGGATAGTAGATTTATTTTATAGGTTTATGTGTTGAATATGAATTATATTAAAGCTGTTTTTAAACAAAGACCAAATCGTTTTATAGCTGTTGTGGATTTAAATGGAAATGAAACCATTGCTCATGTACCAAACACTGGAAGATGTAAGGAGTTGTTGGTACCTAACGCAGTGGTTTATTTACTTGAAAGTAGTGATCCAAAAAGAAAAACTAAATACTCCCTTCATTTTGTGGAAAATAATGGTGTGTTGGTATCTGTATACTCACAACAGGCTAATGGTATTGTATATGACGCTATCGTAGATGATAAAATAAAAGAACTTAAACATTACGATCACTATGAAAGAGAAAAAACTGTTGGAAATTCGAGGATAGATATCCATGCGTTTAATGATGATTGTGGTTTAGGCGTGGATTGTTTTATAGAGGTTAAGGGAGTGACCTTGGTGGAGGGTGACGTTGCAATTTTCCCTGATGCACCAACAGAAAGGGGTAGAAAACATCTTGAAGAATTGATAAGTCTTAAAAAACAAGGATTTCGCTCTGTTGCATTTTTTTTAATTCAACATCCTAATGGAAATAGTTTTAAACCAAATTGGAAAACAGATCCCGAGTTTTCAAAAACACTTAAAAAGGCTGAAGCTGAAGGAGTCGAAATATTGGCTTATAAAACAAGAAATGGTTTGGATAAAATAGAAATTATTGAAAAGGGCTTAGAGTACGATTTAAATTTTGGCTAAATTGAAAGACATAAATTATTAATAATCTGATGTTAATATTAATTTTTTTAAATAAACCAACTAAAAAAATATGATGTTAATAGTATAAACAGTATAATTTATGATGTAAATGACGAGGTAAACGTGATTAAATGACTAAAAACGATTTAACAGTAATTGGACATACTGCATTTGATTATATTTTGTCTGTTGATAGATTTCCAAGTCCTAATGAATCCACTAATGTTAATAGCTTAGAAACTTTTGATGGTGGTTCTGCAGGGAACGTATCTGTTGTGGGAGCTACTTTAGGTTTGAAAGTTTCTCTTTTATCTGCAGTTGGATATGAATTTAGAAATTCAAAATATGAAAAAAGGTTGTTGGATTTAGAAATAAATCTTGATGATATGATCATCGTTAAAAATAAGAAAACACCAATAGCCTTCATGTTAACAGATCCTGATGAAAATCAGGTATTTTATTTTTATTTAGGTGCTGGAGCAGCTTTTCTGGAGACAGAGGTTCCTAAAAAAACAATTAAAAATTGTGAAATTCTTCATTTGAGTACTGGAAATCCAAATTTTAATCTTCGTGGAAGTGAAGTTGGCAGATCTTTAGATAAAATTGTTTCTTTTGATCCTGGACAAGACTTACATCTTTATAGTAATGAAGATCTTAAATCAACAATTGAAAGGACGAATATTTTGTTTGGTAATCATCATGAAATCGACTCTATTTTAAATAAATTAAAGTTAGATGTTGATGGTTTAAAAGGTCTTGGTCCAGATCTTGTAGTTAAAACCTGTGGTAGGTTTGGTAGTATAATTTATGCTAATGAAAAGATCAAAATAGATCCAATTTATAGACCTGCTATTGACCCTACAGGAGCAGGGGATTCATATCGTGCTGGTTTTTTCAAATACTATCTTGAAGACAAACCACTTGAAGAATGTGCTAAATTTGCTTCAGCGGTTTCATCCTTTATAGTTGAAAAAGAAGGCTGTCAAACTAATATCCCTACTTTAGAAGAAGTAAAAAATAGAATGAATGAATTTCAAGGTTAACCTTTCCTTGTTTTTGAATTATTTAAAAGGAATTATAAAGAGTTTAATAAACCTCACTTTCATTAATATCGATGAAATTTAATATTCATTGAAATTCTTTTATTGTTGAAAATTCATTTTCAGCTTAGAGGATTTAAAATTCTAAAAATTTTGAAATATTGAGTTTATAGAAACTCTCACCAGTATATTAAACGGTCAATATCTGATTTTTACAAAGCCAAAAATTAATTTAAAAAAGAATCAAAATTATCTCGGCATATAATAACTATTTGATTAGACAAATGGGCATCAATCTTCAATTCATTCAATTTTAAATTCAATATATTACCATCTTGAAGAGTTACAAAAAAAGGTTTTATCTTATTATTTAACTTGATTTTAATATCCCTAAGATTGTTTATAATATTATGAGTTAATTCTTTAACTGAAACTTTACAGGAATAAATTTTTCCTTTATCCAAGAATAGTGTCAAGACAACTTAATTTAGTAAAATTTTAAAAATGAATTTCCAGGTAATCATAGAATTTATTTAGATAAATTTTCTTGAATACAATGTTCATGAAAAATTTTTTTTATATTTCTTCATTATCAACATAAACACATTCAAATTTATTTTCTTTTATTATCTTCACATCAAAGAAAATATCAATCTTTAATACTGCAATCAAGTATACATTCTATATTTTTCGATTATTATTGGATCAGATTCGTTAACTATATAAGGCTGTAAAGACAAATCATCCATAATTGTGGGTTTGATTGTTGTCATGTTAACATTTATTGACCCACATCTTTTTGAAGGTTATTAATATACTTATTTACTATTTAAACTAAAATAAAGACGAATACAAAAACCTGCAAAAAATTTTAGCCTATCCTGTGGATTTTTTTACAGTGTTGAAGAATTTAAAAGAAGTTGCATTTAAATAGATATTCAAATAATTTTTGACATGTTTTACTATAAATTTATATTTTGAAGTTTCATGTTAGCTGTTAATAGAAAGTTTATTTTTCGAGAGTAGTTTTCAAAGGCATTGGGTTTGCTTCAGATTCAGTGATAATCGTTCATGCTATTGGTGTAAATCTTATAAAATTAATTTAACTGATTTTATGATTAAATATTACAACTAGCACTATCATTATTGGTTTAATAGAATGATATTTTAATTAAAATATGGGTTTTGTAGAAATCATATTTTGATTTTTATATTAAATGATTTTATGTAGAATATATGTCATAGTGTGCGTTTTTTAACATGGTTTCTTTAACTTAATTATATGATCTCATCCATACTTAACATAGGGTGTTAGAAATTCACTCAATTTCTAACACCCTACACTGTTAAGACAACTTAATTCTTATTGTTTAATTCAAACATAATGTTTTGATAATATTTTTCATCTGCGTTTTTTGTGAAATTCCAGCTTATTTTATTATTTATTGTCATATAATTTCAACCATATAAACATTTATAGTCCTTATCAAAAAGTTTATAAGTAATACTTTTCATATATTTAATTAGTATATGGAGTTTGTATTATGGTCAACATGGTTCAAAAGAAAATTAAAAATCATCTTTCTG
>JAITEE010000023.1 GCA_031282205.1 Candidatus Methanovirga aequatorialis
TATATAAGGCTGTGAAGACAAATTGTTTGTAGGTGTGGGTTTAATTGTTATCATACTAATATTTATTGATCCACACCTATTTAAAGATTATCAAAACATCCATATACTATTTAGATTGAAATAATGTCGAATGTAAAAATCTGCAAAAAATCTTAGTCTATCATGTGAATTTTTTACAGTGTCAAATTTTATTAATTAAAAATAATTATTTTACATTATAAAAGAATTTGCATCGAATAAAAATAAAATAAAACAAAAGTTACTGAGAGGTGGACAAAAGTCTAAATTTTAAAATTAAAAAGCTTTAAAAATGCTTTAATTTAGAAAATAAGAAAATTTTTTCTTAAAAAAATTAGTTTTGACCACCTCTCTTACTGTAAAAAAAAAATTTTAATAAATGTTTCTAAAAGTTAGATTTGAAACTGTGATCAAATTAGTTCTGCAAAACACTGAAAAAGAAGTGCCGAATAGTTATGTTTATACTGAACGTTCAATTTTTTGTCTTTTTAACTTTGTTTTAAACAGCTTTTATGGGAATTAAAAAAATGGATAAATTTAAATTGTATGCCAAATATCCACGGACTCAACTATCGAGAGGTGAACAAAAGTCTAAATTTTAAAATTAAAAAGCTTTAAAAATGCTTTAATTTAGAAAATAAGAAAATTTTTTCTTAAAAAAATTAGTTTTGACCACCTCTCCTATCAACAAAAAAATATTTAATATTAATATCAATTAATTATATAACAAGATCTTAAATAACATAACAACGACCATGAAATTTTCTTATATGATAAAATATAATCTTCGGAGAACAGCCAATGCCAGTGATTACATTTGAATACGATGAATTAAAAAAACTTGGAGTATCACTTGAAAAAGATGAACTAATAAACATTTTACCGATGCTTGGAAGTGACATTGAAGACTACGACGATAAAACAATTAAAATTGAGTTTTTCCCCAATAGACCAGATCAGCTATCTGTAGAAGGAGTTGCAAGAAGTTTAAAAGGATTTATATCAGAGGAAACTGGCTTGCCCCACTACCCAGTTAAAGAATCCAACGAAAAAGTATATGTTGACGAGGAAATAGTTAAAATTAGACCATTCATTGGTTTTGCATTGGTTAAAGGTGTGGATTTTACTGAAGGAAAACTAAAACAGGTTATGGACTTTCAAGAAAATCTTCATTGGGTTATTGGACGAGATAGGAAGAAGGTAGCCATTGGTATCCATAACTTGGATGTCGTTGAAGGTCCATTTTATTACTTTGGAACCAAAAAAGATGAGAATAGTTTCGTCCCATTAGATCATGAAACAAAAACGACACCCGATGAAATATTAATCACACATGATAAGGGTTCAAAATATTCACATTTACTTAAAGGATTTAGTAGATATCCACTTATCCTCGATAAAAATAATAATGTTATATCCATGCCTCCAATAATAAACGGTGAATTAACAAAGATCACAGAAAATACAAAAAATATCTTGGTGGATGTTACTGGAACAGATGAAAAAGCAGTTAATCAAACATTAAATATTATTTGCAGTTCTTTTGCTGAATCTGGCGGGAAAATAGAAAGTTTAAAAATAGAGTATCCCAATAAAACCATGACCGCACCTAACCTAACACCGAAAGAAAAAATTGTTCACTTAGACACCACAAATAAATTGATAGGTGTTGATATTGATGCCGATGAAGTTAAAAGACTTCTTTCTAAGGCAAGAATGGAAACTGAAATAGTAGATGAAAATATGTTAAGTGTGAAAATTCCAGCCTACAGAATAGACATCTTACATGAAGTAGATTTAATTGAAAATATAGCTATTAATTACTGTATAAATAAAATTAAACCTAACATGCCTGAAATAGCTACAACAGCAAATGAAAGTTTATGGTTTAGTGGTGATAAATCAATTAGAGAGGTTATGATTGGTTTAGGTTTCCAAGAAATTATGAGTTTAATGTTAACAAGTGAAAAAAATCATTATAATAAAATGAACCAAGAAATAACTGAACATGTCGAGGTGGCCAGACCAATTTCAGTTGAAAGAACCATGATTAGAACAAGTTTACTCAATGGTCTAATGGAGTTTTTAGAAGACAACAAACATGAAGACTTACCTCAAAAGATATTTGAAATCGGTGATGTATTATACCTCGATAAGGATCTAGAGACAAAAACAAAGACCGTTAAAAAGTTATCAGTCGTTGTATGCCATTCAACAACCAACTTCAGTGAGATAAAATCAACGATAGCAAGTGTTCTATTAAACTTAGGTTACGATATGGAAATAGGTCCATCCAATAATTCAAGCTTTATAGCTGGTAGAGTTGGAGACGTCATTGGAAGATCAGAAAATGGGATCATTAAAGGATTCTTTGGAGAACTATCCCCTAAAGTTATTGGTAACTTCGATCTGGACTATCCAGTCACTGGTTTTGAAGTAGAGTTCGTCAATAAAAGAACAGAATAAAAACGTTTTTCTAATTTTTAAAGTTGGTTTTTGTTGAGCACATGGTCCTTCAGAAAAAATCTCGATGAGAAATATGTACTACCCATCGAAGGACAAATTGTGCAGGATGCAAATCAAATCGATGAGATTGGTGCCGTTGGTGTAGCACATGTATTTTATTATGATGGGCACGTTGGTAACCTAAATTCACTCATTTGTATACCAATTAAGTTTTAGACCACCGTTTACACTTACTCAGATTTTAACATTTTATCCAACTGAATCACGACCCCCTTGTCCTTGTAATGGTTGAATAGTTTTAACCCCCATTCAACTCCTTTTGTTGATCTATCCAAAAGTAGATTTGAATCATCATAGTGACCGTCCTTAAAAAATAAACTTAGTAAAGAAAATTTAGATGAATTTGTTAAAAAAATCCTTAAGTCAAAATCAACTCTCCAAAAACCTAACTTATTTCTTCTAAGTAAAAGATCAAGTTCTTCATGATAACTATTGAATATAAGATCAAATATCTCTTCGTTTACCACCATCTTTAGATCACCCCTATTTTTAATGGTGAATTTAAATATCTCGTCTAAATGAACCTTTGAAAATATTGGCATTATCACATTCAAATCATTAGAAGACTTAATTAGCCTTAAATATTCTCTAACTGGTTTTGTTAAATCACTGACCATTGAATGAACGTACATCCCATCTTTTAAAAAGTACACATGATTTAAGAATTCATAGGGTATTTGTTTAAGATTATGAACAGTCCAAAAATCATGTCTTTTAAAGACGTATATATTTTCAATTAATTTCAAGAATATTATGGCAATTATAGTTCCTTTTGATGTCAAATAAAATGTTTTATTCGATCTTTCAATTAAACCCATGATTTCAAGTTGTTTTACAGAATTTAAAATGTAGGGGGCAGGTTTCCTAACTTTATCCTTTAAAGTCTCAACGTTATTTAAATCATTTCTATATAAATACAGACATAACAATATCTTTGATCTTGACTCCGAAGAGATCACATCCCTAAGTTCTTTGAAATTAGAAAAATCAAAAGAATATTCTTTTAACCCATCTAGATCCAGATCGTTACATTTTTCATTAGTTTTCACTCTCATATCATCACCTAAGTGTTTAACATCCTTTAAAATCTTACAGCTCTAATTTATCACGGTTACACTTCATAGAAAGTCATGAAGAACATCCATATAATTTATTAAACAAGTCATTTCCCCATTTAATGGCGTTTTCATTTGTAGAAAATAGAACTCTATTTTGATCAAAGCTATTATCCTCTTTAAAAAGACCTAAATAAATAAATTCCTTAGAACCGATTAAAAATAAATTTTTATTATTTTTAAATCTTTTTAAATTGAAATTTTTATTTTTTAAACCTTTATCAGCAATTTCAGTTTTCATCAACTTCTTAAAATCGGAATAAATATTTTCAGACAACAACAAGCGAATATCTACAGAGTCGTCCACCAACCTCTGAAAAATAAGAGGATAATCTGGATGGATAAAATTAAACATACAATAAATATCTTTAGAATTTGAAATAGACTTAATTATAGTGTTATGAACCCTATATACATCTGTCAATGAAGATTCTATTATCTTAGAATTATTTAAAGACACAATATCCTTTAAAAACTCTTCATCTATCTCCTCAAATTTATGGTCGTTGAAAAAATCAAAAAATTTATTTATCATGTTTATAGATCGATTAAATTCAACAATCTCCTTGAAAAATATCTTTGTTAAGTTATTAAGAACATGACCATGACAGCTAGATTGGAGAAAACCTTTTTCTTCAAGATGTTTAATATTTAAAGAAATTGCACTGTAAGGTAAATTTGTTTCCCTATGAATATCTCTAATCGGCTTAGTAGAATTAGCTATTGAGTTTATTATTTCTAGTCGAATTTGTGAATTTGTTAAAAACTTTAAATCCTTTCTAACAAAATCAAATTTATCCAATATCTTTATATTACCATTTTTATTTAAATCAAATTTATTTAACAAGTCCACGTCCTCATCATCATATTTAATAAGATTGAATTTATTTAAAATTTTCATATCTTCAGTTCTAATACTAACACTCCCCTGACCAGTAGTCAACATGAAAAGTCATGAAAAAATATTTTTTAGTAACAACGTTCTTAAGTAATACTTTTTTACTACTTAGTATATAAATATTATGATAAAAAATGTAAATTTTATGAAAAAGTTTTGTCACAAGATAAAAATATAAGTCTCGACTTCAAAAATCCTGAAGAGTGCAAAGTGTTGTCTCGTTGTACTACTCAAAATTGGTAGAGTCGTGGCCAAAAATCAAATTTTTAAAGATTTTACTAAATTTAATTCCAATATTTACTCTTTAAATTTTATTTAATCCATTAATTTATCCATAATTATAAGAATATAGTTATAATA
>JAITEE010000036.1 GCA_031282205.1 Candidatus Methanovirga aequatorialis
GAAACAGAGAATCAAAGACTCTCTTAAATTCATTTCATGAATAAATCTTTGATTTTCTTAAATTTATTTTCCGCTTAAATTTAAAGCATAATTAAAAAATTTTGAAATATTGGGTTTATGGAAATCTTCGTCATATAAAAGTATCATGAAATTTAAATTGTCATAACACTATTTTTATTGGGATCAAAATGGGAAAAGATGTTAAAAAAGAGTTTAGAGACCTTAGAAGGAATTTATTAGATTTGACCTCAAGAAACTCTCTTCTTAATTTTAAACAAAAATCCAAATCTATTGAAGTTATTAACAGCACACCCTCAAATATCTATCAATTCCTTGTCACCCAGCACAAGAAGATGTATTTTATATCAAATAACAAAGACCCTGAGAGGCAGAATAAGTCGATAATTTCAAATATTACTGAACCCATTAAAGAAGCTTTTGAACCTATTATCGAGCCTTTTAATGAGTTTAATAAATCTTTACAAATCGATGCTTCTCTTAAAACTGATCTTTCACCTCGTGAATTGCAAAAAAGGCTTTTTTATATAAATCAACTATCCAAAACCATGATTCAGGAGAAAGGATATAACATTCTTTACTTGGCCGTTGGTTTCCTAGAGTGGAGTGATAGATTTAAACCAAAAGATATTAAACGAGCTCCACTTGCTTTAGTTCCTGTTGTTTTAGAGAGAAAATCCGTGGGGAAATCTTTTTCTATTTATTGGAATGGTGAGGATATAAAGACCAATATATCTCTTCAAGCCAAGCTTAAAGAGGATGGTTTAATTTTGCCTGATTTTCAGATGAAGAATTCCATTGATACAGTTGATAACTATCTTGTTGGTGTTAAAAAGAGTCTATCAAAAGGTGGTAATGGTGTTTTATCTTCATGGAAGGTTAACACCAATATCGCTCTTGGTTTTTTCTCATTTACAAAGTTTGTGATGTACAAGGATCTAGATCCCAAGGTTGATTTAAGTAAACATGAGCTCATAGAAACTATTTTTAACCCTGACCCTAACAAAGATGTTGAGTCTCTTAACAGTGAGGAGGTAGATAAAAAATTATCTTACAATGATTCGTATAATGTTTTAGATGCTGATTCATCTCAAATTGCTGTTGTTGAAGACGTTAAAGCTGGTCGTGACCTTGTTGTTGAAGGTCCTCCTGGAACAGGTAAATCACAGACCATAGTTAATTTAATTGCTGAGCTTATTGGTTCAGGAAAAAGTGTTCTTTTTGTAAGTGAAAAGATGGCCGCTCTTGAAGTTGTCAAAAATAGATTGGATGGTGTTGGTCTTGGTAAATTCGTTCTTCAGTTACATAGTCACAGGGCAAGTCGTAAAAGTATATTGAATGAGATTAAAAAAGGGCTTAATCGTCGAGATTTGGATGAAAACTTTGATGTTGAACAAACAATAAGGAAGTTAGAGTCACTAAGATACCAACTAAATGAGTACGTTGAAGTTCTTCATAAGAAGAATTATACCATTAACATGTCTCCTTTTGAACTTTATGGCATGAAAGAAATAGCCAATGACCATTTTTCAAAAAAAGGTATGATGATTCCATTGGTATCAATTAAATCACCTGAAAATGTTAAGAAGGAAGATCTAGATGATATGATCCTTGACCTTGAGAACTTAGCAGAGCTACATTACGCCATTGGTAAAAATCCATGGACAACTTGTTCACCTAAAAGTTTGCTTCCTGGTGACTTAAGAGAGATTCAGCAATTGTTAATCGATAGTGAAAATTATTTAAATGAATTTATGGCGGTTAAGGAAGATGTCAACAAATCTTTTGGAATTAAAGTGGCCAATAATTTAGGAACCATTGAGGATATAAAGAAGTCTTTAGATCTATTTCATGATGAAAATATTAAATTAATTGATGGTACAGTTTTAAAGAATTCTCCATGGATGGACAATGGTAGTTATGGTTTAGATTTAATTAAAAAGCTTGAAGAATACCAAAAAACATCTGTCGTGATGAACAAGCTTTATACTACCATAGAAAATGAAGATATAAACTCATTGATTAATGAATTTAAGAAATACGCCAACAAAGGTGTTTTAAGATTTTTTAAAAAGAATAAATCAATCAAAGAGAAAATATTATCTTTCTATAAGGATAAATATAAAAAAACCAATGATAAAAACATTTTAGAGGATCTTCAAGATCTTAACAGATTTTTTAAAATTAAAAAGAATATATCTAACTTGGATATTGATGGAAAGAAATATTTTGGAGATCTATGGGACTTAGATGTTGAAATCTCAAAATTAAATTCTTTTGTTAGTTGGATGGGTAGTTTTAATAAATTTTTAAAAGAGGGAATCTACAACGAAGTTACCATAGAGAGACTATCCGATGACTTAAATGTGAATAGCTATTGGGAGCTTAATGAATATCTCGAAGCTGAAAAAAAGTTATATGACAGTTTAGAAAAGTTAAAATCTAAATTGAATCCAGATCTTAATTTAGTATTTAAAAGTAGTTTTGAGAACGTTTCCTTTGATAGGTGGAAAGATCAGATAAACAAATGGAACAGTGATCTTTCAAGATTACATGTATGGTCACAGTATCTTAACACCAAGAATACATGTTCAAAAACACCAGCTAAAATATTTATCAATTCCATTGAAGATAAAAACCTTAAAAATGAGGATGTTAAAAGTTTAGTTTATGGCAACTTTGCCGATGGACTCTTACAATTAATCTTTGCAGAAAATCAATATTTAGCATCATTTGTAGGAGAACTACATGAACATAAAATCAAAAACTTTAGAGAACTTGATTTAAAAATCATGGAGATAAACAGAAGAAGGATATATCATAAACTTAACAACAAAATTCCAGAGATCTTTGGTAACAGATCTGGTAAGGAATCTAAAATATTGGCAAGCGAACTTACAAGAAAAAGAGGACATATACCCATTAGAACACTATTTAAAAAAACAGGACCTCTTATAAAACAAATAAAACCATGTTTTATGATGAGCCCGCTATCAATCGCAGAATTTTTAGACCCATCCAACCATGACCTAAAATTTGATGTCGTTGTATTCGACGAAGCAAGTCAAGTTAAACCAGAAGATGCGCTTGGTGCTTTTATGAGAGCTAAAACAGCTGTTGTAATCGGGGACACCCAACAACTTCCTCCAACCTCATTTTTTGACCAGATGATCAGTGCTGAATCCGATGAAGAAATAGCCACTGCATTGGACATGGAAAGTATTCTCCACCTATGTAAACTTTCTTTTCCAGTTCGGATGTTAAAATGGCACTATAGAAGTCGACATGAATCGTTGATCAACGTGTCCAATAAAGAGTTCTATGATGATGAACTACTAGTCTACCCCTCATCAACATACAACGACCAAGAGTTAGGATTAAAATTTAAATACAATCCAAACAACTATTATCAAAGAGGAAAAAGTTCAAACAATATAGGGCAAGCCATTGAAGTTGTAGATGAAATCTTTAAACACTTTAAAAAATATGGTGCCAAGAAAAGTTTAGGAGTAGGAACGTTCTCAGTTTCACAAATGAATGCCATACTTGAAGAACTTGAAGTTAGAAGAAAAGAACATCCAGAACTTGAACACTTATTTTCAGATAAAAGAGAAGATAGATTCTTCGTTAAAAACCTTGAAACCATACAAGGCGATGAAAGAGATGTCATGTTAATAAGTTTAGGTTATGGGTTTGACGAAACAGGAAAGGTATCAACTAATTTCGGCCCTTTAAATCAGGATGGAGGAGAAAGAAGACTAAACGTGCTTATAACCCGTGCAAAAGAAAAATGTGTTGTATTTTCAAACTTCAAAGCCTACGATATGCATCTAGGACCCAATGCACCATTTGGTGTAGAAGCACTTAGAAACTTCTTAGAGTACGCTGAAAACACATCTAAAGGTTTGATCCAGCATAAAAAAAATATTAATCAAGAAAACTTTGTTGATACCGTTTACAACTTTCTTAAAGAAAAAGGATTTAAAGTTCATAAAAATGTTGGAGACTACTTTAAAATAGACTTAGCCATTTTAGATGATGAAGATCCAGGTAGATACATATTAGGCATTGAATGTGATGGAGAAAACTATAAATCATCAAAAGTTGCAAGAGATAGGGATCGTCTCAGAGATCAAGTTTTGAATGGTCTTGATTGGAATTTATATCATCTTTGGTCAACGGATTGGTATAGAAACAGGGATCTTGCAGGAACAAAACTTATTGATTCCATTACTGAAACCCAAAAAAAAGCTAAAGTTAAGAAAGAAGAAAAAGTTATAAACATGAAAGAGAAAATTAAAGAAGAAGAGAAAATTAAAGAAGAAGAGAAAATTAAAGAAGAAGAGAAAATTAAAGAAGAAGAGAAAATTAAAGAAGAAGAGAAAATTAAAGAAGAAGAGAAAAT
>JAITEE010000126.1 GCA_031282205.1 Candidatus Methanovirga aequatorialis
AAACCATTTATATCAAAACCCCATATTTTTTTTACTCATATAAGGTTATTACAACTCATTATATATAAATTTAACGGTTTTTAACTAAAATTTAAAAAATAATTGTTGCACAGCCAATTAACAATTAAAACCAATATTTTTAAAATAAAATTTTATATTCTATACATTTCAATTCTCTCCTATAACTTTCAAATATTTTTCGTGATATCTCCTTACTCCTTTTTTATATAAACTTTCATTAAAAATCAGAACTACTAATAACAGCTTTCTTTTTAATGAAAAATTTGGATTTTTTAGGATTTTCCACATTGACTTCTTTATATTAGAGAGAACGTCTGAATACTCTTCTGGATACTCAATTTTTTCACTTAAAATCATCTTATCAAATATAGATATATAAGACCATAAATATCTAAACTCTGAGTACACTATTAAATTTGGAAACTTTTCTTTTGTTATTTTTAGAATTGACTTATAACTCTTTATCACGTCTTTTGTATCAGTGTTAAAATTGGATGTTGTTAGACTTAAGCTTCTATGCATATAAAAGTATTTAGGGCTTGAATAAAACACAACTTTTTTGACATTTTTGAAAATATTGAAACTAAAAGGAACATCTTCAGCAAATTTTATTTCTTCAGGAAATCTTATATTTTTAAACAAATCTCTTTTATAAAGCCTATTAATTACATTCATAGAGAAAATTTTACCTTGTAGAACTATCTTTAGGGCTTCTTGTTTATCAAAAGTATAGGTCTTTGGATTGGTTTCAGAGTACGACTTATTTTTTTTAATTCTCCCTTGACCATTAGAATAACAGTGATAGATGCTACATATCGCTATATCTGCATCGTTACAGTATATTAGTTTATAAAGACATTCGTACATGTCATATGATATATAATCATCACTATCTACAAAACCGTAATATCCTCCTTGTGCTACGTCTATACCAGCGTTTCTTGCTGATGACAGTCCTCCGTTTTTTTTATGGATTACTTTTATCCTATTATCTTTTTCTTTATAATCATCGCAAATTTTACCACTATCATCTGTAGAACCATCATTTACCAATATTAATTCAAAATCTTTAAATGTTTGATTTAGAATTGAATCTATACATCTCTTTAAATATTTCTCTACATTATACACAGGTACGATTATGCTTATCACAGCGTTTTGTCTCATTATCATCAACTCATATTTAAATTTTCCAGTTCATAATAGTTTTCCCCCATCTAATGTTCAAATCTCTTCCAAACGCTATATGAATATCATGAATGTTATTAATATCTATTCTGTTACTAATCAATAACTCTATTCTTTTTTTCAATTTTTCGTGTTTATTTAAATATTCAATAGCTTTTATAAAATCTGAAAATTTTGAACGACTTGTTCCTGAAATTGTAATTCCTTTTTCAAGTATAATACGTGTATTAATTGCGACCTTTTCTTCTGAAACTCCGAGTATTGCAACTGTCCCTTGTGGCTTTATTTTATCAATTATTTGATCTATGGCCCTCTCTGAACCTGCACCGCCGACACACTCAAAGCAATGAGATAACTCCAAATCTTTTGGAACGCTATCAATAGTAAAGGTTTCAGTCACAAAACTAAAAAAATTTAACTTATCCTCATTCTTCCCAAAGACATATATTTTAGATTCTGGATAAGTGTAAAACAGCACATTTGCCATTAAATATCCCAAAGATCCATCTCCCCAAACCCCAAAACTTTCTGTATCCTTATTCCTAATTTTTTCAAGTTTATCTACACTATGTACAACAACAGATAAAAGTTCAATGATGGATGCAACTTCGTCTTTGATTCCATCAGGAACTTTAATTAACCTATCTGGAGTAGAAAAAACATATTCTTGCATTAAACCATCAAAACCAGAACTTCTAAATTTGGATGTCGATAAATAATTTTCTGCCACTGTTTCACTAACTTCCTTTGGAATGTTAGGTACAACTATCACTTTATCACCTTCTTTAAAAGTGTTTGAAAAATCCTTAACTATGACTCCTACTCCCTCATGAATCAAAGACATTGGAAGTTTCTTTTTTAAGATTTTTTCATCTCTACTCCCATTATAATACCTTTGATCGGCATTACAAATTGACAGATGAGTTGGACATATAACCACGGCATCATTCGTTATATTCTCTTCTACCAATACGGCTTCAATTTGTCCTGGTGAAACCAATCTATACACTGTGTTGAGCATACTCAATTTTCCTTCCAATATTCTTCTTCAATAATTGCATTTGCAATTCTTAAATCATGTTGTGTCGTTATCTTTATATTTAATGCATCTCCATTTACCATTTTAACTTTGTACCCTTTTAAATGCATTATCTTACAAGACTCACTAAGAGATTTCTTTTCTTCATTCGTTAACAAATTGAAACTTTTTTTAAGTGCATTTATATTAAATGTTTGTGGTGTCTGTCCTTGATACATGAAATCTCTAACTGGTATCTCCACCACCTCGTTATTAAAACCTCTTATAATAGTATCAATTGCTGGAATCACGGTATTCACACAGAGATAATCCTTAGACATTTTTATATTATCATTTATAATTTTTTTTGTGACAAATGGTCTAACGGCGTCATGTACCAAAAGCACGTCGTCATTCATAATACCATATTCCTTTTCAATGAAATCAATTGCACTATACAAGGTATCATTTCTCTCTTTCCTACCTTCGATGACCTTGATTCTTTCATCTTCAAGTTCATGTTTGGCAATTATATCCAACGTGTAGTCTATCCACTCGTTTGGAGCTGAGACTATAATCTTCTCAAAATCGTTATGTAGTGTGAATTTTTCTATTGTGTGTATCAATATTGGCTTACCTCCGAGAGTTAAAAACTGTTTAGGTAACTTCGTATTTCCCATACGTTTACCCACACCAGCAGCCATTATCTGAGCATAAATCATAATAATCCCATTTTTTCAAGTAATCGTTTTGAATTTTCATTTCTGTACTTATTGGCGAATTTAGAGATTTTTTCTCTTTGTTGACTATAGTTATCTTTGTTTAAAGTTACATTTTCTATGTACCTAAAAAGATCATACTTGTTGTAAATTTTATCACCAGGCATAAAAACTAAAGGATCATCGAAGATGAATCCTCTATTTTTTTTGTAGCTTTTCATATCATCAACGGTGAATCCTATTGGTCTATTCATTAATAAATAATCAAAATAAACACTTGAGTAATCGGTTATTAACGAGTCACATTTACCTATCAGATGGTACAGATCAACGTCCTTTGAAAGTAGATCCTCATCTGTCAATATTGTCATGTTTGATAGGCTTTTATACATAAATATTGGGATATAACTCAAATCCGCAACTCCGTGTAGTTTTATAATCAGAAAACTATTTAAATTTTTAAGTTTCTGATTCAATTCATTTACATCTTCTTCATTTTCCAATATGGGAAGCCCCGTCTGGTTAAATGTTTCTTCATCAACATCCACTATAGTCTCTTCATGAACGTTGGGTTTAGAAATTCTAAATGTGGGCATCCATAAAAATACTTTATTAAAGTTTACAGAAATATCCAACTTTTCAAGGGAGCCGTTATCCTCAAACAACAAATCGTTTCTAGGGTGTCCAAGAACTACGACTTTTTTAGTATCACAACCAAATATATTGGATACGTACTTTATAAAATTATCAGAACTGGCCAACGTATATGTGAAAAAGTCAAATTCACCCCAAATTCCATCCAAAAGTTTATAAGCTTTTTTTAATGGTGTTCCATGCCCTAAATTAACAGATATTTGTTCTTTACTTGGTTTTATTGGTATTGTTCCATTGTGAAAAAAAATA
Source organism: Candidatus Methanovirga aequatorialis (assembly GCA_031282205.1). Taxonomy (GTDB): domain Archaea; phylum Methanobacteriota; class Methanobacteria; order Methanobacteriales; family Methanobacteriaceae; genus Methanovirga; species Methanovirga aequatorialis. The sequence goes on from JAITEE010000126.1 coordinate 3,850, forward strand.
AATTTTGATGTTAAAATATGAAAAACTGAAATAGTAAGGTTCAAATGTTCATTTTTAGAGCTTGAGAATTTTATATTATCTGTATTTTTTGTGTGGAACGGGTCATATTTACCGTTGACCACTATTTTGAAGTTTTTTGATTTTTCCTGTTTTATAAAATAATCAAAAAGTGCCTTGGTGTTGTCCGACAAGTAGTCAACACCGTGAAAAAAAAGAATCTTATTCTTCTTTTTTGGTATAAATTTATTCAAAACACCTATACAACCACAAATTTTGTAATATATCCCTTTTTTCATCATATAGATCTTTTCTTTCGATTCTCTTTGTTTTATTCATTACACTAAAACTAGTCATATAAAGTTCGTTGCATAATAAATCAAGGAGGTTCAATTATATTGAATAAATATTTGGAATATTGATTAACTTGTAAAACTTGATAATAATATAAATTCACTATACAATGGTTTTAATTAATCAATATATAAATATTTTGGTTTATTCTCCTCATTAAGAAGCTATTCAATTTCATATATTCAAATAAAAACTAATTAAAAATCCTTAAATCAAATAAAAGACTTTAAAAAATACTAAAAATGAATCATTTGCTCTCTCTCTCTCTCTCTCTCTCTCTATTTAAAGAATAAATAACCTTTTAAATGAGAAAATAATTTGTTTAAACTGATTAAAAAATGTTTTAATGGTAAATAATTTAGACAATAGAAAAATTTGATCTTTTCTTCTAAAAGTTGGTTGTAAAAATCAAAAACTGATTAGGTAGCAATGTTAGGTGGCAATATCTAATCACAAATTTTATAAGGAAAAAAGAATATAGTTATAATCATCAATTCCAATTTCATGGTAGTCAAACAAATAATTTAAATCAATTGAAAAAATAAGATATTTTTAATAGGATTATAAAATCAAAAAGAAGGAATAAAACGATTAAAATGCAAGTTGTAGCAGATGTAGGTGGTATCCCTGGAGTAGATTGCAAAGGATTTTGTAGGTACTGTTACTTTAAAAAGGTTAAAGAAATAGAACCTTTAGGTTGTGTTAGTTGTTCCCCTGGAAGAATTGGTTGTTCACGCTGTGGAGAAGAATTAAGAGAATCTAAAAACAACTTTAAACTCCCATTTGTAGTCATTAGCGAAGTGCAAAGTACACTAATGTCGGGGAATTATAAAAGCCAAGACTTGAAAATAAACATTAGTGGAGGAGGTGATGTTAGTTGTTATCCTCATTTAAATGAATTAACGGCTACGTTGAATCAGTTTGGTTTAAACACTCATATAGGTTACACAAGTGGTAAAGGATTTGAAGATGGAGAAATAGCCAACACTTTAATAAACAACGGGGTAGATGAGATAACGTACACCATTTTTAGTACGGACCACAAACTTAGAAAAGAATGGGTCAACGATTCAAATCCTACCGAGTCCTTAAAAGCTTTGAAAATTTTCTCAGAACAGGTTGAAGTTCATGGTGCCTCTGTCATAATTCCTGGTGTAAACGATGGAGATATTCTATTGAAGACGTGTAGTGACCTTGAAGATTGGGGTGCTAAAGCAATGATTTTAATGAGGTTTGCAAATACAACCAATCATGGACTCATCCTTAACAACGCTCCTATTCTTAAAGGTGTTAAAACACATAGTGTAGATGAGTTTGAAGAGTTAGTGAAGGAAATTAATTCTCAATTTAATCTCAGAGTAACTGGAACTCCTGTTTTTGACCCTGAGACTAACGCCCCTTTTGCAATAGCCAAGGATGGAAATGAAGTTTATCTGCAATTCATTCAAGAGGTGACTGGTGAAGCCACAGTAATCTCGTCTAAAATAGCTGGTCCATATATCGCTAAGATTTTTGAAAAAATTGAAGTTGAGGATGTTAACGTGGTATCTACAGAGAAGGAAATAGCTTGTTTGATAACAAAAGATGATCTTGAGAATCTTGATTTATCTGAAGTTAAGGACACAGTTATAATCCCAGGAAGATCTTTTGTCCATAACTTAGACGCTGAAAGGATATTCTCTAAGGATGGTAAGGAGAGAATTGTAGGTAGAGGTCCTGATAAGTTAAGTGTGGATGGAGAGATGAGTGGAACTTTAACTGAAGAACAGATCATTGAAAAAGAGTTAGAAGAATTTAGAGAGTTGGTTCAAGCTATTAACTTCTTTGGAATGAAAAAAAAGAATTGATATGGATGAGGTTTAATAAATCCATTATTAAATGGCTTCTTCATCAAGTTCCTCTGTTCTTATTCTCACCACCTTTTCAACGTTTGATACAAAAATTTTTCCATCCCCAATCGAACCCGTTTGACCATTTTCAACTATGGTTTTAATAACGTCGTCCACTTGTTCTAATTTAACGACAACCTCTATTCTGGTTTTTGGAAGAAGATCAACACAGTATTCAAAACCTCTATAAGATTCTTTTATTCCCAACTGTTTTCCTCTACCCTTCACTTCCCAAACCGTCATTCCATCACAACCTAAATCGACAAGAGCTTTCTTAATAGCTTCAAATTTTGAATCCCTTACAATAGCTACAATTCTTTTCATTCTATAATCCTCCAAGTTTAATAACAATTCTATACATCCAATTTAATAACATTAAAAAATATTTTTTTTCATAGTCTGTAACCAGTCTCTTCATGAACGTGGGTATCTAAACCTTCAACTTCAACACTTTCTTTTACTCTTAGACCTACCACCAAGTCAATCACTTTGGCCACTATAAACGTCACGGTAAATGCATAGATGATTGTAGCTATTGTAGCTATTACTTGAACTGCAAGTTGTGAAAAGTTACCATGTAAAAATCCATCAACACCACCAATGGCTGCAACTGCAAATATGCCTGTGGCTATTGTTCCCCAGATACCTGATACACCATGCATTCCAAACACATCAAAGGAATCATCATACCCTAACTTTGGTTTAAGGATTGTAACTGCATAATATGAGAATATGGATGCTCCGATCCCTATAACTATTCCTCCACCAATATCTACAAATCCTGCTGCTGGAGTGATTGCAACAAGTGCAGATACAGCCCCTGATAAAGCACCAAGAACCGTTGGTTTACCTTCATGAATCGTGTCAATGATCATCCAAGTTATCAGTCCAACCGCTGCTGCTGTGTTACTTGTCAACAGTGCCATGGCTGCAAGCCCATTTGCAGCTAGTGCAGAACCTCCATTAAAACCCATCCAACCAAACCATAGGAATCCTGCTCCTAAAACACTGTATCCAAGGTTATGTGGTAGTAACGTTTGATCTCTTCTTTTTCCAACTAAAATAGCTACTGCAAGAGCGGATAAACCAGAACAAATTTCAACTACAGTTCCTCCAGCGAAGTCAATTACACCTATCTGTTGTAACCATCCTCCACCCCATACCCAGTGAGTTATAGGAACATAAACAACGGTCACCCACAATGAAATAAATATTATCCATGCAGAAAATTTTATTCTCCCAACAACAGCTCCTGAAACAAGTGATGCTGTTATTCCTGCAAATGTCAGCTGAAAAGCAATGAAGACTATCGTTGGAATCGTTCCATGAAGATCATCTATACCTATTCCATTTAAGAGTATGTTAAGGGGACTTCCGATTAATCCATTAATGTCTGGACCAAAGGCAAATTGGTATCCATATACGATCCAGATTATACTTACGATTGAAAACGCAATCAAAGTTAAAAACATTGTATTTAGTACGTTCTTCTTCTTAGCCAATCCACCATAAAAAAATATAATTCCTGGAATACTCATTAACAAAACCATAATGGTAGAAATAAGTACCCAACTTGTATCTCCACTATTTAAAACATCTGTTACCATACTATCATTCCTATTTAAAAACTATATGCTTTTAATACATCCATTATTTACAAAAATTCTTTAAATTAAATTTAAACAAATCTTATTGGAAGTTAATATCATAAAACGATAAACTTATCTCAACGGTAGTAACTAAATTTTTTAATTAAAAATAAGTTTCATTGTTTTAATAGTATATCTTAATGAATCTTTATTACATTAAAATTCATTATATTATTTAAAATATAATATTATCAACTTAAGATTCTTTAAAGGAATATTAAATAATTGTTGTCTCTCTATTTTTACAATTGATTGGTATAAATAGCCTATTTGGTTTATATCAAAAAAGACTATTCTAATATATTATCGGATATTGGATTCCGACTTCCTAATTTCTATGTTGTAAAACATAGTATATAAACGTTTCCTTTTTAGAGTCACCATAAAATCATCTCTACTGAGAAAATATTTAAAGATAATGTAAAATTGGAAAATGATATACTAATTACAAAACCAGACATATCTTTATTTTTTTCATTAAAAAATTCATCCGATCACGTATTCCAATGGGAAAAATAAAAATGAATCATGCTCACAAAATAAATAAAGATAATAGATGGGATCCTTTGATTAGAATGAATTTCCTAAAATGAATGGTGTACACTATGATAATTCCAATTATATTGATTACAGACTATAAAAGACTTAGCCATTGAATTTAAAGAACAGTTTATTAAGGATACAATAACGTTTTTTTGCCTAAATAAACAAATAGAATTAGGCTGCGTTTGCTGTTGAGTCGAAATTTATCAGTACTTTGTAATCCAGAAGTTCCAGTTTTTAATAGCTTCAAGAGTTTGAATATCATTATTTAAAGGTTTTAAATCATCAATATCGACATTATACTCCTTATTATTCCATTGAACTTCCATTTTTTTAATAACATCAACGGAATCTTTTAACCACAAAACTGATCCAGAAATATCAAAAAAACCAATCATATCAGTAACAATCACTACTTCTCCAACTGGAATTTCACAAGAAACAGGATTAACAATTCTCGCTTTAAATGGGAAAACTAGTGCATCATCCATATAAGCTTCCCATCCAGAAGAAATCTCTTCATCATCATAACAATCAACGATCACTTCCATATCAATTTTCACGACGATCTTCATCCATACTATCACAGACTTTAAACCAGATACTAATATCAACGATTAAAAAATAGAACCCGTAACATAAAATTCTTCAATGTCAGAATATTTAATTATCTCTGGACCATCATGATATACAGGGGGAGAATAGATGTAATTCATCCTCTTTTAACTCTATTTATAATTTATAGTTTAAATCGAAAAGTTTAAAAATAATCATCAATTTTATTTCTTTATTTTACCCTTAATTTTCAAAACAAATGAAATTTATCGAGTATTTTAATTTTAATTATTTCAAAAGTTTGGAGTTTAACTATAATGCGATTTCAGTGATTGAATTTAAAATAAAGAAGTTCAAAATTTTAGTGAAATGATTTTTGGTCACGACTCAAATTATGTTTTATGTTAAAAGTTCTTCTAAACCACTACATTTATTCATGTTTTATCTTTTTTTGAATCCAGTTTCTCTATTTTACATTTCACTTCTTTTGGTTTGGTGGCAATCGAAACCAAAATAACTTTTTTGTTTTGGTATGGCTTGTAGTAATCTTTATCTTTTATTTGTTTTATTCCTTTCTCTAACATTAAATCAATAGCTAACGTTCTACTGTACTTGAACTCTATGATCACTACTAAATCGTTTATTTTAAGAACTGTGTCAGAGTCTCCACCTAAACTACGATCTTCATAGCCAAGGCCAAATCCTAAAAGTTGTAACCATGAACTGAACAAAAGATGGTAGTAGGCTTCATTGATATTTTCAATTTTACTATGTAAAACATTTGGGATGTTGTTTAACAAAATTTCAAAGGATCTTGTTAATTGTTCCTCATCACCCATTATTATGGATTTTAACATATCTTCAGCCATGGGAGTGATAGCTTCAGCACTCACATCAGCAAAAGTTAATTTAGATGGGAGTTGTGCTAATCTAATGGCCTCATTTTTTCCTTTCCAATTAAATCCATATCTTTCATTACTTCCTTCTATTTCTTCACCAAGCATTAATTTTAAAGCTTCAAAGTCTATTTTCCCGTCGGTTACAACTTCTGGAAATAATTCTTTTAGTTTAGTTATATTTTCTTCTAAAATGTTCCTACTTTCCCCATTAAGTTTTGATTCTATCATAATTATCACAAAAAATTAATCATTTTACTTATACTTCATTAATGGATTATTTATTTTAACTCTTATTTAAATATAATATATCAAAGCCATTAAGTATCAATAGGAAGGTGTAAAAAGTGTAGGTTTTTTTCCGATTTTTCTCAAAAATCAAAAATCGTTTTAAACCTTTATTTTACTAAAATATCCTCCACACAAAATCCATACCTAAAAATTGATAATACTCATTCCCAAAACATCGAATACAAGTATGAACAACATTATAGTGCAACTAAAATCAGAAACCATAAGAAAATTCAAAATGAATGTGGTTTATTTGAGTATTTATCACTGTTCATGGGCAACAAAGCAATATAAAGAAAAACTCCAAGTGTTAATAAAATATATATAATATGTGTAATATATATCATATAACATACAGAATATTATAAAAAAATAATTATGAGTATGATAATTATGCGAGCTAAAAATAGAACTACATTATTTATAGATCCCGAAATAATGGACACAATTAAACAGATAGCTATTAATAAAGATACAACACAAACAAAAGTAATTAACGACTATTTAAAACAAGGAATAGAAAAAGAACCAAAGAAAAACAAATCTAAACTAAAAGTACTGGTAAAATATGATCCTAATGCCTCTATTGACGATTTAATAGGAAATATTGGAGCACCAGAAGGATTTGACCCAGTAAAAGCTGTGAAAGAAGTCCGATTAAGAAAAGGTTAAAAATATGATATTTTTAGATGCTAACTTCTTAATAAGCTTATTTATCAATGAACACATGTATAATATAAGAGCCTTAAAGATATATGAAAAAATCAAGGATGAAAACTGATAATATCTAATTCTATCATACTTGAGGTAATGACGGTTCTAAATATTAAATTAAAGGTTTCAAAAGAAATATTAGAAAAATCATATATTAGATTAAATAGTGGAAAATTCCAAATAGTAGAAGACACTTCTCTATCAAGGTGTCTGAAAAATATAAAATATTGACGGGATTTCCATGGATATTTAACATAATGCGTCATCAGAACTTCCATATTTTTTAAAAGTACAAATAATCTGAAAAATAATCATGAAAATAGAATCATATAAACTTATAAATCAAAAAATTAACAAATTTCCAACATGATAAAATAAAATAATTTTTATAAATAGCTAAATACCTTTTATTTTAGATATTAAACCATTTTAAACTTTTATTTTTAGTTAAACAAAATT
>JAITEE010000059.1 GCA_031282205.1 Candidatus Methanovirga aequatorialis
ATCATATTAAAACTTAAAATCAAGTATTTTAGTTTAAACTTCAATATAAAAATGTACTTTTAGAAAACAAGATATTTTACAACCTTAAAATATAACAGAAAAGGTTCGACAATGCTTCAATTTTTGCTCGAAATCTAACACCCTATTAGTTTAAAGAGTCTTTAAATTTAATGTACTACCATGAATCAATTTTAGTATAAATATAAAGTTGTTTAACAATTTCAATTTAAACACAAAACTTAACTGACCATTTTATAAAATAAAAAAAAAATTGAAGAATATAATGAAAGTTGAAGAATATAAAATAATATAATAAAAATAATTATGATACCATACGTTATCCAATAAAAAAGATGTAAAAACTATATATACCACTAAAATAATATAGATACTATAAAATTAATAATCAATAACTTAATGGTGTTAAAATGAATAAAGAACTTATCAAAAAAGCTCAAGAATTAAAAAGTAAGGGATTTGCAACTGGAGAAATAGCAGATGAATTAAATGTTTCAATGGATACGGCCATATGGTTAACCTTTCAAAAAGTGAATGAAAGAAAAACCAAGGATGCTCCCACAGATTTTGCAATTAACTGGAATAACATTGGTGGGAATTCAGCGAGATTAAGAAATGTTTCAAATGCATTGGCCAACATAGTTTTAAAATATGAAGTAGATGTTATTTTAGGTGTAGCTATTAGTGGAATTCCATTTGCAACAATGATAAGTGATTATTTAGAAAACCACAATAGGAATACCTCGTTAGCTATTTTCCATCCCAAAAAACAAGGTAGTGATGAGGAACATGAAAGAATTGGAGCAATAAGTAAAAACTTTGCATCCGTTAAAGGTAAGAAGGTTGTAATCGTAGATGATGTTGTTACAAGTGGAGGTACTTTAAAAGATGTTATCTCTGTAGTCAAACAACAAGGAGGAATCCCAATAGTCGCAACGATCTTAATAGATAAAATAGGAATAAGTGAAATAGATAGGGTTCCTGTTGAATCATTGATTAAAATTAACAGGTTAGGATAAACATCATTTCAACGAATAGCCATGATTGATTTCAATATCGATAACTTTAAAGAAGATATTAGATTTAGGAAAAAAATTGTTCATGTTGAAACCATTCCTCATAGAACGGCCAAGTATGACAAGGTAGACGATTTGAACCCAATAATCGAAAAATATTTAAATGATAACGAAATCAAACTCTACAAACATCAAGCCGTTACCTATGAAAAAATTAGAAAGAAAAAAAACGTGATCATCACCACTTCAACGGCCTCTGGAAAGACGTTAGCATTTAATCTCCCTATTTTAGATGATCTATCAAATGATAACAAAAAAACTGCTCTTTATATTTATCCTGCCAAGGCACTATCAAACGATCAATTAAACGTTTTAAATAACTTAGAAAAGGACTTAAATTTAAATGTTAAACCTCAAAGATACGACGGTGACACTCCAAAAAGCAGTAGATATTCCATTCGTCAAAGTTCAAGAATTATTTTAACCAATCCTTATCAACTACACCATATTCTCTCTTGGCATCATCAATGGAAAAGGTTCTACTCAAAGGTAGGATACATTGTAATCGATGAAGCACATTACTACAAGGGGATATTTGGTTCAAACGTGGCCTATTTAATCAGACGGTTAAAAAGAATAGCCAAGTTCTATGGCTCAAATCCACAATTTATCTTATCCTCCGCTACACTGGCCAATCCTTTAGAATTGGCTACCAAGTTAACTGGAGAAGAATTTGAACTTGTCGATGAAGACTCATCACCAAGTGGTGAAAAAGATTTCATTTTATATAATCCATTCGTTAAAGACAAAAAGAGCAATACAGCCAACTTAGAAAACGAACCAACATCATCAGAAAATAAAAATTCACTTCCACAAAATAAAAACGGTAGTTCCATTTCAATACATCAAGAAACAGAATTGATCTTCATATACCTTATTTTAAAAGACATTCAAACCTTATGTTTCACTGTATCACGTAAAATCGCTGAATTAATAGCAAGGTTGGCAAAACAGGATATGCTAAATTACAGGCGAAGATTGGTAAACACCATAATCACTTACAGGGCAGGTTATTTAGCTGATGAACGTCGTGAAATCGAAAGTGGATTAAAAACAAGAAAATACATTGGTGTAACATGTACAAACGCTCTTGAACTTGGAATTAATATAGGTTCCATTGATGCCGTTATAATCTCAGGTTATCCTGGTACTATGATTTCAGTATGGCAACAAGCAGGACGTGCTGGTCGTGAAAATCAAAAATCTTTGATTATCTTAGTGGCTTTTGAAAACCAGCTTGATCAGTATTTTATGAACAACCCCGAATTTTTCTTTGATAAGCTATGTGAGAACGCAATCATCGATCTATCCAATCAAATTTTAAATAAATCTCATCTACTTTGTGCCGTCAATGAATTACCACTTAAAGAAGAAGAACTGTCTGAATTTAATTTAAATCAAAGTGAGATCAATACACTTATAAACGAAGGTGGCTTAATCAAAAATGATCAAGGAGTCTACGGTTATGGGTACAACGATGATCCATCCTTTAAACATTCACTAAATCAACTTTCTTCAGAAATTTTTAAGGTGATGAACGGTGAAAAACTTCTTGAAACTATGGAAACATCACAGGTCTATAGAGAGGCACACGTTGGTGCGATTCTTATTAACAAAGGTGAAACGTACATAGTCAATGAAATCAATCTAAAAAAGAATATAGTAAACGTTTCTAAACACAACGTAGAGTATCATACCATCGTTTTAAAAAATGTTAAGATCAAAATCATTGAAAAAATTAAAAAAGTTAAATTAGGTAACCTCACAATTCATTTTGGGCAGTTAGAAGTTTTAGAAGATTTCTTTAAATATAAGAAAGTTCATTTTTCTAAGACCATAGGAATTTTTCCCGTTGATTTACCACCTTTAAAATTTAAAACCAAAGGGTTATGGTTTACCATTGATGAAAATTTAGAAAATGAGTTGAATCAAAAATATGATGAAAAAAATGCTTTTACTGGGGGCTTACATGGTTTAGAACATGGTTTAATCGGTCTTTATCCACTGCACGTGATGTGTGATAGATTTGATATTGGTGGACTTTCAACCAACCACCATGATTATACTCAAAAACCAACAATTTTTATCTACGACGCCTATGAAGGAGGTATTGGAATAAACGAGAAAGCTATTGAAGTATTTGAAGAACTTATTAAATCATCATCCAAGTTACTTGAAAATTGTAGTTGTGATGATGGCTGTCCAGCCTGTATATACTCTCATAAACATGGTAACGATAACAAACCTCTTCATAAGGAAGGAACAATTTTCCTGTTAAATCATATCAAAAAAGAGATCGGATCTGAATCATGAACCTCATCCAAGTCACCTTTTTTTAAAATCCATGAAAAAAATCGTTTGGAGAAGTTTAACGTTTTATAAAGATCAATGTATAGTACGTTCTCTGTTTGAATCTAATTTAGAGAATTTTTATATAAACAATTAAATTAACACTTTGATAAACTTTACCATGTCTTTATAATAAATCAGCTAAACTATAGATGAAATAACTTGGTATAATAAAATAAAAAAAATCGTTAACGTTATCATGAACTTATGAACATGTCCCAATTAAATCTGTATTAGAACACATCAAAAAGTATTTATAAAGTGAAAACATATAACAATTCAAATTGATATATAATTAAATACATTTATCTCTTAAATGATATTTATTAATATAAGATTATACACAGTAACAGGAGGACATAAATGTCAAAAACTGTTGAAAATTTAACTAAAGCATTTATCGGTGAAAGTCAAGCAAGAAATAGATACACGATTTATAGTAAACAAGCCGTTAATGATGGATATCCACAAATAGCTGATATATTTTTACTTACAGCTGAAAATGAAAGAGAACATGCTAAATGGCTATTCCGTTTAATTAACCAGATAAAAAAAGATGATAATCCTATTATCGTAGAGGCAGATGGTCCTAACGTACTCGGAGACACTGCAGAAAATTTAAAAGCAGCTATTGGTGGGGAACATTACGAAACATCAGAAATGTATCCTGAATTTGCAAAAATAGCTAAAGAAGAAGGATACACTGAAATAGCCAATAGATTAGAAAGTATTGGTAAAGCTGAAGCCCATCATGAAAAAAGATTCCAGCTGTTGCTTGATAACCTAGAAAAAGGAACCTTGTTCTCAAAGGATAAAGAGGTTAACTGGATGTGTCAAAAATGTGGATTTGTTTTTAAGGGTAAAAATCCTCCTGATAAATGCCCATCCTGTGATCATCCAACTAAATACTTTGAAATAGTTTGTGATGAGTATTGAATTCATGAATAGAATAATCAAACATTTGCTAATGATATGTAAATAAAGGAGAATGATATTATGGTCGAAGAAGGTGGACTACTTAAATGTAAAATATGTGGAAGTGTATTAGAAAAACTTGTTCAAGGTCCTGAAACTGGTAAGCTCGATGATCTTGAGGAATTAACACCTAAACATGATGGTGAAGGTTCTCAAAAACATGTTCCAATCCTTGAAAAAGATGGTGATAGTGTCGTCATTAAAGTAGGTGAAATTACTCATCCAATGGCAGTTGAACATCGTATATGCTTCATTGAATTAATTGATGGAGATGTAACTTACAGAAAAGCTTTAAAGCCTGGTGAAGAACCAATGGCAGTATTTAAAGTTGATACAGACATTAACAACTTAAAAGTAAGAGAGTACTGTAACATTCATGGACTATGGGAAACTTAATCAACTTTAAAAGATTAAACACATTAAGATTTGACTTATGATAATCTTGACACCAAAGTTCAAAGAAAATAACTTCTCCTACAATTTTTTTCATTGTATCTTCTATTCTTATTAAACTCCTTCTATTCATAGTTCAATACATGTATTCAACATCCTCAGTAGATAAAATGTTTAGGGTCCTCTTGAATTTATTTCTCGTTTTTAAAGTTAAAAATTTTTAATTTTTTCTATTTTTAAAATATAATATTATGGTCATTTTTGAAAAGCTTATCAATTTATAAAAAATCAGTATCAAATATAATCTATTTATAGTCATCTTTGAAAAGTTTATCAATTTATAAAATATCAATATCCAATATAATCTATTTAAATTTAATTTTAGATAATTTTATAAGAAATAATTAAATTAATAATTGATAAACA
>JAITEE010000060.1 GCA_031282205.1 Candidatus Methanovirga aequatorialis
TAAACCCTCCCACCCATTGGGATAGTATTTAGACCCATAATCAAAGGAATCTATAATAATCAAACAGACAAAGGTGGAAGACCTAATACTGATGAAATAGTCACGAGAAAAAATGCTAATTCTCCAATCATGGTACGGTTTATTCAGATCCATGAACTTGAAAAACAGGTTAATGATCGTATTTCGTTTCTTAAATTTCTAAATTTCCCAGTATAAAGTCCCAGTACAAAGCAACAGTTTGGTCATTCAGAGAAAAACTAATAAAAACAGGAATTAATGATCTTATATGAGAAACTGCAAAAACAATTAGCATATAAATGTTTAACTATTAAAAAAGGTGTTATTCAAGTATGCAACATTCATCGTCAGATCCAGGACATAAAAAAGCCGATGAACCCCGTGGCAAATGATGCTAAATACACAGCAAGTAAAGACGGAAAATGGGCTAAAAAAGGCAACAAATCATATTTCGGATACAAACTACATATCAAAATCGACACAGGCTATGAACTAATAAGAGAAATAGAAACAACACCTGCAAATACTCATGACTCAAAAATAGACTTATCTAAAAAAGAAGAAGTAGCCTATCTTGATAAAGGATATTTTGGAGTAGATTGCAAAGCTTATAATGTCACAATGGATAGAGCATCACGCAACAAACCACTAACAATAAAAGAAAAAAGACGAATACAAAAGAATAAGCTCCAAAAGAGCACCTGGAGAGAGACCATTCGCCGTGTATTAAAACCGTCTTTAAAAGTGCCCATATACTTGTAAACAACCGTACCAAGAGTTAAAATAAAAAATATGATGTCATGCTTCTCTCAACCTAAATACAACTAAACACAATCCAAAAAAAACAGTGCAATTGTAGCGACAGCTATCTAAAATTTAGGTAAAAACTATCGAAAACAAAGCCAACAAGATGAAAAATACAAAAAAAACACCAAAATAGTAATAATTAAAACAATAAGAATTAATAAAAAAGTAATAACTAAATAGAAAAAGTTAAGTTAATAGAAATTCTCTTTAGTAATTTTTGATCAAATTTTTTTAAAAAGTTTGGACGTAGGATCTTATAAATGATGCTTCACTATTGATTTTCAATGGGATAAAAAATCCATTGTACTTGTCCTCATGTACTCTATCCAAATTTGTTAAGTTCTCAACAATCCAAATATCATTTTTAAGCAGTAGTTTATGAATCGTTGTTTTACCGTATCTATCCACGTTGGGTGTGTCGATTGCTATTCCTTTTATTTTTAAATCTATAAATAGTTTAGCTATTTTTTTTGAAAGATAAAAGTTATCTTTAAAGTAATTTTCATTTTCCCATTCCTTAAACCATCCTGTTTTTAGAATAATAATTTTTTCTGTATTTTCAGGAATTTCTAAATCTTCAACAGCTATCTCTTTATTTAGGGAGTTTTCATGCTTTAAAATATTTGTCTTCCCTATTAAATCATTCAATCCTATCTCAGATACTTTTTTACCGTTTTTAATGTAATGGCATGGTGCATCTATATGAGTCCCAGTATGAAGTCCAGCTTCAAGTTTAGATAAACAACATTCATTATCATAATATCGAGTTTTTAATTTAAACCGAGGATCGTCAGGAAATACAGGAGTATTATTTTTTAACTTATGGGTTAAATCAATGAACATTAGTTATGACCTTTAATATTTTTAAGGAGGTTTAATAATGAATATTATTGAAGACGTCGATACCTATTGATTAAGTTCTTCTTCAATTTCAAATAAGCAACATTCATCTCCCATGGTGTAACATTTTACCTCTATAACGTTAACATTTTTATTTAAATAGCTTGAAAATAATGATTCCAAAATACCTAAGTCCAACAAACATGATGGTTTACCCGTTTTTGGAAGGAATTCACACTCAAAACAATCGGTTATATTTATTTTTATACTATCCCCTTTTTTATAAATTTCCATATTTCCCAATCCACTATCTTTCCAAAAAATAATTAAATTAGAAATAAAGTTATCATAGTCCTCGTCTTTAATACTGTTATAGATCGATAATCCAATTTCAAGACCAGTAGCATACAACAATGGGTTTATAGTAAATCCTTCTTTAATTAAAATAGATCTTAAAGTATGAAACATTAACCTTGAAAATCCAAGGTTGTCTTCAGAGTCAAAATTTTTTACTAAATGATCAATCTTCTGTTCTGGAAATTCTATTTTCAGAGGAGGTTCCAATTCTCCTAGAAATCTTGAACTAATATAAAATATTTTTTTTCTTTTATCAATTGGATTTTGTTTATATGATATGATTCCTTCTTCTGTAAGATTTTTTAAATGAACAGAAATTGTTGACTTTGACTTATCAAGAATTCTCACTATATCATCAAAATCCATTTCACCTTCATTAAGAAGAGATAGAATCATCAATTTAACAGGACTTTTTACAACATTTAACCCTGTTCCTTTATCTCCAGTGGAAAATATTTTAATTGGTTTTTCTTTGGAAAATATTTTAATTGGTTTTTCTTTTTTAGATATCATTTTTAACATTTTATACATTCGTTTTAACTACAAGTTAATCAAGTGTTGCCTACAATTAAGATTTTTTTTTATACTCAAAATTATAATTAGTTATCATTATTTATTCAAATGAAATAGTGATAATAATTATAATTTAAATTTAAACAAATATAATTTCATGAATTGAGTCGTGGCCAAAAGTCATTTTACTAAAATTTTGAATTTCTTTATTTTAAATTTAATCGTTGAAATCACATTAAAATTTAATTTAAAGTTTTATTATAACTATATTCTTATAATTATGGATAAATTGATGGATTAAATAAA
>JAITEE010000176.1 GCA_031282205.1 Candidatus Methanovirga aequatorialis
TCGGCTCTAGATTTATTATTTATTAATTCTCATTTACACTTGCTTTAATTTTTGCTCAACTATTAATTGTTCTCCTTTGAAAAATTAAATCGAATAGTAACCACATAAATGAATTTAATCCCATAGCTTTAAGCAAATTTATGTGCGAATTCATTTAGCAATAATTATTGTTAATAATTTTATTGTTGATGTTGCTGCTTAAATATCTAATCCAAATTTGAAAATATTTATATTGTTAAAGAGATCACCCAGAAAAAGCATCGTCAATATTTATAATAGAAATCAAACTAACCACGAGACCAACAATATCATTAAGCTGAGTGAAACAAGCAGATATATTTAATTTACGTGTAAATTACAAAATAGGCATTCATATAATAGCATGAAGATCAACAAATGGGAATTCCAAAAATCAAACATTAGTATTAGCAATAGTTGCTTAGAGATCAAGAAATACTATATCAAATTTCATGTCTTTTTAACTTCCCACCCGTTCCTAATCTAAAATTGTTTACGAATAAAAGTGTCAAGATAAATATTAAACAATTCTTCTGTATTAAACATAATAAATCTAATGCAGTTTCAACCAGATTTTATCATTGTTTTAAACTGAGCCGAAAAATAGTTTATGAATTCTGTATTGAATTTGAATGAAATCAACTTTTCTGACGCAAATGTTGATTAGATTAAGAATTATAATTTTAATGAATTTTGAAATGCCAAAACATTTAAATAGGAAAAATAGTTTATTTGATAAAAATCTCGTTTCTTGTTTCAAATCAATAATTTCAATGTTTATCACGATCTCTATAGATATATTTTTAGGAACTCATTTCGCTTGGAAATATTATGGTGATTATATATTTTTATTGACAATAAACTCATTTATTTATATTGATAAATAGAAAACTAAATAGTTTTTAACAAAAAATACGATAATCTCCGAATCAATAGCTGAATTTCAATATTTAATGAAATTATTTCAGAATAACAACTAAATCTAATCTTAAAAGTCATTAAAAAAATAGAATATTTTATTCTTCGATGATAGCTTATATTATTGCGCGTGAATATTCATGTAGATTTCAATAATATATTACATATTTATATTTATCAAAAAATTGTGCTGAAAATAGTGGTGTAATGCAAAAGAAAGTTTTAAGAATAATAACAAAGCGAAATGAAAGAAGTATCAGCAAAATTTGATTTTTTTGTTTAAGGAAGGTGTCGCGTTTGCTTTTTTCAACAATCACGATTAAAAATATGTGATTCGATTCTCTTCTATATTTTTTTTATTTTTTTCTTTTCTTTTTTTACTATTTTTCTTTTCTTTTTTCTTTTGATTTTCCGTTTCGTTGCTATAGGGTTATTATGGTCCTCATTAGTGTTATGCATAATAATAGTTTTATTAAATAAAAACATATTTTTAATCAAAATCAGATGTTTCATTTATTAAAGAGTTAATCGAAATTTTAATGAATGGTCTTCGTCTATATCAGAGATAGAAATCTTCTTATAAATTAAAACAAATAATCCATCTGGGTAATAATCACAACAATGGATAAACGACGATTTCATTATAAAACTTTATTTTTATAGAAGTAGAATTCATTAAACTATATTTATTCTATTACTGTTTATTGGTATTCTAAAAGAAAGATTTTAGACAGATATTTGATAACATGTTTTTGTTTTATAAGATCTCTTCTTTTGTCCTTAGATTAATGCACTTTTCTTAACACATCCAAATATATTATCATTAGAAGTGCTTAAACTTATCGGAACATAGTTTAGATCCACAGCATCCAATTGAGCAGAAGGCATTTATTTTAACTCTTATATCAATACAATAGCAAAAAAGATCGAAGAATTATTTTATCAACAATCAAGTAGGGACTGTTTCCAAACATGCACTTATATTACAACAGATTATTTTACTCTAAATTTATCAATCATTCATACCTTAGTTGATTTTAAAGGTGTTATTATACTTAAATATGTTTTATTCCTTTTTAACAAGAAATCTGAGTTTTCATATCAGTACTTTGTTGATATGTCCTTTTATAATCACATCATTTAAATTTGCCAAATTTCAAATAAATTTATTTGAGAAGTCAGCTGGAGAAAGTTCTCATTAAAAAAGTTAATAGGTTTCAATATCTTATTGTATATCAATTTTTGAACAATGAAAATACTTAAATAAGTTCCAGCATTTTAAATTTAATTGAGAAATTTAAAGATTAAAAGAAGTCGAATTATAAAGCCAATTACTCGCATTAATTTTCCAATATGCAATGATCAAAAAATGGGAATTCCAGGAATCGAACCTGGGTATCAGCTGCACAACGAAAGTTGTTTTGGAGGTAAAGATAGCTGACGCTTCCACTACACCAAATTCCCTGATTATTCTGCGCTAGATTTATTATTTATTAGCTTACATTTGCTAATTTCTCAATTATTCTAATGCTCTACTATCATTTAAACTCAAATTGTAGTTTTAAAGTCAAATAGCAATCATCCAATTGAATTTCTCAGTCAAAAATGAATTCAAATACTAAATAGAAACTATTAACTCCTGTCATAAGAATAAAA
>JAITEE010000185.1 GCA_031282205.1 Candidatus Methanovirga aequatorialis
AGTTTAAACTTCAATATAAAAATGTACTTTTAGAAAATAAGATATTTACAACCTTAAAATATAACAGAAAAAGTTCGACAATGCTTCGATTTTTGCTCGAAATCTAACACCCTATATGACTACTACTGTACAGCAACGTCAAGGTATCCCATTTTCATGAAAAATTCAAGATAGATGGACAGTTATTTAACATGTTCAAAGAACTATTTCCTGGTAATTTTAAAAAGTACAGAACAAAAATTGTTTGAATTCAAAATTTAGACTTTAAATCATTTAAATTTTTAAAGAGTGTTTTTATATTGATAATGAGAAAATATATTGTGAGTGTGGAATGTTATTCAATTTGAATGGTTGTGTAGAGAGGAAAGTGAATAAATTATCTGGAGTTTACTCCCAACAGTACATTTGTCCCTCGATGCGGCAAAACACACATCGCTACACATAAAAACATACCAAAATATCATTGTTACGAAGTAAATATCCAAGAATCACTAATAGGAATGCATTCAATTGAACATAATTCATTAAGATATACACCTGAGATTATAAAGCTATTTAAAGAAGTAAAATCATCACACCAAAACAATAAAAAACTATATAAACACTGTATATGATCTATTAGAAGAATTAAAGGCTTATAACATTGATTATTCAGGTAATTATGGCTTATGATGAGCGATATATTCATATAGATGGAGTTAAATACTATATTTAAATAAATGGAATCCAGACTATAACAACCTTGAACAGACTTTAATTGATACTACCAACAATTTTGTTGAAGGTAAGAGTGAATTAAGACCTTATATATGGGATAATGCTTAAATATGGTATTGATTTAACTTTACACGCTGAAAAGTATGATATTGCTGATAAAAAAATTTATTCTATTGGATTTGGTGCTTTATTAATTTGTTTAGATGATAATATTACAAAAGAAATAACCATTCCATTGGTAGATAAAATAAAAGAACTTTCACCAGAAACTTCAAGAGTTGTTTTTAAAGATAATGGATTTGCAAGTGATAGTGACAAAACTAATATAAAAGAGACTTTAAAAATTAATAATGTAAATGAATTTATTACAATTTAGATTTTTCAAACATTTGGATGAAAGAGATAAAGGCAAAACTATTTTTCAAATGTTATTTTTAGGTTCTAAATCTTCTTAACTATTTCTTTATTTTAAATTTAATCGTTGGAATCACATTAAAATTTAATTTAAGATTTCATTATAACTATATTCTTATAATTAGGATAAATTCATGGATTAAGTAAAATTTAAAGAGTAAATATTGGAATTAAATTTAGCAAAATCTTTAAAAATTTGACTTTTGTACACATCTCGAAATTAAAAAAAAATGTTAATTTGATTTATTATATTTAATTTGGCTTTAATATGGTAAAACACCCATTAAACCTAGTAAAACAATAAAAGTCCAAATACTTGATAATCTCTA
Organism: Candidatus Methanovirga aequatorialis; assembly: GCA_031282205.1. GTDB lineage: Archaea > Methanobacteriota > Methanobacteria > Methanobacteriales > Methanobacteriaceae > Methanovirga > Methanovirga aequatorialis. Next base: position 1,461 of record JAITEE010000185.1, read on the forward strand.
AAAATAGCAATATTTATATATAATGAACTACATAGTTATAGTATCTTTATATATTAGTATTTGGATGAAACATTGTTTTATTGATGATTTGAAAATCTTACTCTTTTTTATTATTTTTTGTAATTTTTATGTTTAGGATTATAATATTATGAATATATATTATGTATTTTTTTATTTTTTGCTTTAATGCATGGGTGTTGGAACAACTGTCTTCTTGTCATCCTGTATTATGTAGTTTTTTATTTATTATTTTATAATTGCGTGTCAGAACAACTGTCTTCTTGTCATGCATTAAATCAAAAAAGGGGGAATTAAATAATGAATTTTAATTATTTTGATGAATTGTATATTAATTCATATGCAAAGGAATTAGCTAAAGTTGATGATAGTGGAGGAGATTATATAGATAATGTTTATATGTGGCATACATCGCTTATAGATGACCCTCCATATACTAGCTTAGCTATATTTTTTAACTATTGTTCACTTGGATGTGTAACGTGTTGTAATCGTTTATTATTGTCTGGAAGTGGTGGTTGCACTCCTTTTCATTTGAGTGATATTGATAGTTATAAAGATCAAATAGATAGTACAACGATTGTAGGAGGAGAACCTTTTGCTCAGGATTTAGCTAACATCCGTAATATTTTACAACGTACTAAAGATCTTGGTTTAAGGACTAATGCTCTTACAAATGGTTTACATCTTTGGGAGCCTGAGGTACGTAAATTATGGCCATTGATCGATCATATCAATCTTCACGTGACAGAAGAATTTATGGCACTTGGTTTATATGATAAAGTTGATGAGTTGCCTTTTGATGTGGATTATAATGTTATTTGGCATCCTAATAATATTCCGTTTGTTTTGGATTGTATGGGTTTATTAGATGGTGATAAGTTTTTTATTAAGAAAGATTTCATGTTCGGTGGGGAAAAATATATTCCAACTAAAATTTAATTTTTATTTATTTTTAATTTTCTTATTTTTCCTTATTTTTTTATTTTAAGCTAATTTTTTCTTTAAATGTTAAAAAAAATGAAATGATTGAAACTTAAGAATTAAAAAAGAAGAATTTTAAGATAAAAAATTAATGAAAGTTAATAATAAATTTAATTGATAATTTCTAATTAAATTTTTTCCAATGTCCAAGCAGAATTTTGACAGTGCCACAAAAAGGAAAAAATTCCCATATAATGAGAGGTGGTCAAAACTAATTTTTTTAAGAAAAAAAATCTTTTTTTATAAATCAAAGCATTTTCTGGTTGTTTTGATTTTAAAATTTAGATTTTTGTCCACCTATCAAAAAAAAAGTTTGACCTTGTAATGATTAGCCTTGAATGATTAATAATATATACTATGTGTAATATATCATAAAACATATTATGAATAAAATAGAATTATAGTGATAATGGTAATGTTTATCAATTATTAGTTTAATTATTTTTTATAAAAATTCTCTAAATTAAATTTAAATAGATTATATTGGATATTGATATTTTATAATTGACAAATTTT
>JAITEE010000187.1 GCA_031282205.1 Candidatus Methanovirga aequatorialis
TTATTTATTCATTTATTAATCATATTAAAACTTAAAATCAAATATTTTAGTTTAAACTTCAATATAAAAATGTACTTTTAGAAAACAAGATATTTACAACCTTAAAATATAACAGAAAAAGTTCGACAATGCTTCGATTTTTGCTCGAAATCTAACACCCTATATATTTAATATTAAAAAATAAACAATCTAAAAAAACCAACAATTCTATGGAAAAAATCCTAAAAATACACATAAAAAACCCTGAAAATCACAAATTACAAACCCAAAAACATAAAACCAAACAAATTCAAATAGAACCCGAAGACCAATTAATAAAAAAAAAGAATAAAGCCACCAAAGTATAAAACCAAAAAACACTTAAAAACAAAGATACAAAATATACTTTACGAACTACTGATTATATTTAATATGAAAATAATTTTTAAAGATTTATAGTGATAATGGTAATGTTTATCAATTATTAATTTAATTATTTCTTATAAAAATTCTCTAAATTAAATTTAAATAAATTATATTGGATATTGATATTTTATAATTTACAAACTTTACCAAAATCATTATAATATACTTCCAATAACAAGTTTTATATAGTAAGTAGCTTAAACGTAAAAGAGTTGATTAATTTTTTTAAAATATTGTCGATTTCAAAAGGGGCACTGATTTAAAAAATCATTAGAAAACTTAATTTATATCGTTGGTTGTATTAAATTTAATATTTTCTCTTAACAGATTTATTAAGATTATTAATGTTCGTATGCCGGGGTGGCTCAGCTGGTTAGAGCGCACGGCTCATAGGGTTTTGTAGTTGCGTTCATCTCATTCCTGAGATACCGTGAGGCCACGGGTTCGAGTCCCGTTCCCGGCATCATAGATTTTAAATTCATTTTCTTGTTTTATATGTTCTCAATTTTTTTTTTATGATCTTCTCACGATTAAAAAGGACTACTTCTCTTTTGAGGCAATCTAAATATGTGTTGATAGTTGAGAATCATTTACAAAAGTATGAAATGTTCATCTGATTTTTTAACGATTGGTTCATAGTTTCAACAAATTAATAACACGCTCTCACGGGGAATTAATATAGATTTAAAAAACGGAACAACAACATTTAAATACAACGATTTTATCAAAAGAAATATTATGCATATAAACCTTTGATTTTGGCCATGGTTGTTCAAGTAAGATCGCAACTATTGTTTCAAGGTTATTTTATGGTTAAAATTTTGATAGTACGGAGTAGATAAAAGAATCCAATTGAAGTAATGATCATGGTCTATAATTGATGAATATTTTAATTGATCAATAGATCTAACGGACAGGTTGAACCATGTATCTTGATGTTTTGAACGGTGTGACTGGGGATTTAAAATTTTCTGAGATCCTGATGTCCACAGCAATCCTGGTTGTGATATCACTTCTTATGATAAGGCTAACTTCGTTTATAGTGAATAAAGCTACAAAAAAATTTGACCTTGAGTTAACGGTTAGCTATTTAATAAGAGATTCATTCAAATATTTAATTTACATTTGTGCTGTTACAATTCAATTGGAGATTTGTGGTGTTGATGTAACAGGAATCGTATGGAGTTTGGGGATTGTTGGTATAAGTTTAGGATTTGCTGGAAGAGATATGATTTCAAATTTTATATCTGGAATCTTTATACTTTCTGATAAGACGATTAAAGTAGGAGAAGTGGTTGAAGTGGATGATGTTTATGGAAAAGTTCATAAAGTAGGATTTAGAACAACAACATTGGTTACCTTTGATAACTCTCTTATTACAATACCCAATTCAGTATTTTCATCAAATCCTTATGTTAATCACACTTACCTTGACGAACATAGAATAGACTTAGATATTTTAATTCCCTACAAAGTTGATTTGATAGAATGGAGGAATGGACTAAATAAAAGAATTTCCCATATAAATTGGGTTCTTAATGATCCTACACCTAAAGTCTTTGTTAAAGAATTTAACGAAGAAGGAGTAAAAGTGAAGGTAATCATATGGGCTAAAGACTATTTTAAAATAGAGGAATATAGATTGATCCTTGCAAATGAAATAAGAAAGTTATTAAAAGAGGTATAAAAATCATTTTTGGATGAGAAGATTTAGTAAGGTTTGTTATAAATTTATCAAGGACCCTACGATATATATGATAAAACCTATAGCACCAATTAAAGCTATTCCTGCACCTGTAACTTTTGCAAAATTAAGATACTCATCTTTTCCTGGTTTTCTTGATACCTTAAGAACCCTTTTACATTGTCCTAAAAAGTCTTTAAGTTCTGCTTTAACGTTCATGAAATTCCTCAACTGTACTAACAATTATTTTAAGAGTTAGTGTATTAACTAATTTAAGATAAATAATAAAATTTAATGACAGATCATAAAGTAGTCTTTAAGATTAATAGTATATAAAATTATTGGATGTTTTAAACTACTACGTAATTATTTTAACTGTAATGGAATAAAAAATACTTGTGATTATTCACTTGATTTTAAAATATTATTTTTATTTAAGTCTTATTATTAAAATAACCGTTAAAATACTTTTATTTTTAAAAATATTAATTATAATTTCTTTAATTAAAATTAATTATAATTTCTTTAATTAAAAATTTAATAGTTATAATAAGTTATTAAAAATTTCATTACTTACAAACATTATTTAATACACTATAAAATTAATTCTTGATGAATCATACGTTTAAATAAATAAAATATTTTCATGACAATTTAATTATTTCGATATTTTAGTGTCATGAGAATTTCTATTAACTTCATTTTTATTATAGTGATAATGGTAATGTTTATCAATTATTAGTTTAATTATTTTTTATAAAAATTCTCTAAATTAAATTTAAATAGATTATATTGGATATTGATATTTTATAATTGACAAATTTT
>JAITEE010000210.1 GCA_031282205.1 Candidatus Methanovirga aequatorialis
TTCACTTCGCGAATAAATAAATAATTTTTAATAAATATTGAATTTCATTAATATTAATAAAAATAGAAGTTAATAGAAATTCTCATGACACTAAAATATCGAAATAATTAAATTGTCATTACAGTATAATGATTTCAGAGATGATGAAGGAGGAATATAGTAATGTTTGATACTCAATTTAAAACGATACTATTACATGAATTGAAAATCTTAAAAAGTAAACGATTCATATCTTATCGTATATTCAACATCTCACTAGTAACAATTTTAGCATTTTTATTTTGTAGTGCGTTTTCTAAAGTTCCTCAAGATATTCCTCTTGAGGAGGCTGAAAGGATGATTAGGGTATTGTTTCAATTTTTATTAGTCTGTATATCCGCTGCTTTTATATTCTTTTCCCCTACGAAATATTTTAATGAATTTAAAAAAGAAAAATCGGATAAGATATATGAGGTCATGTTGACTTCTCCTATTTCGTTATTAAAGTTTGTGGTGAGTAAGCTAATTTCTATATTTTTAATAGATTACATAATCTTGTGGGTATGTTTCACAGGTACGTTTATAGTGTTGAGCATGTATCATTTTAGTCCCTTCTCTATAATTTCTTTTGAAGCAGGTTTAATGGTGCTGGTGATCATGCCATTATATATGATTCTGCATCTTTCATTTGGATTATGGGCGATTTTAAGATTTAAAAATGCCATGATTCATTTTTTAATTCTGATTCTTCTTCTTCTACCTTTTGTTTTAGAGGGTTCAATGCACTTACTAGGAAGATCGTTATTTAAGCCAATGTTTAAATGGATAGGGGATAGCTTCATCACTGGGAATTTAATATCTCTTCCAATACTTATTTTTTCTCTATTAGGATTGTTAATAGGCTTTTTTATAATGTTTATTGTAATGAAAAGATTTAATAAAGAAAGGATAATATCGTAGGAATTTTTTTTTAGAGTTTAAGATAACGATAATTTAAGGATAATAACGACTTAATCATGTTCTAAGTTTACAACATTTAGGAGATTAATTATTTTTTTAAACCAAACAATTTTATTGAAAATATCATTTAGGTGATTTTAATGAAAACTTTAACTAAATTGTGTATATTTTCTTGGTTTTTTCCAGGTTCAGGTCATATGTATTATAGAGAAGTTAAAAAAGCATTTCCTTTTTTCGCTTTTACTTTTTATTTCAATTGGCTTGTTGGTACCAACCTTCATAGAGTAGGTTCTCATGTTTTTTTACTTCTATCACTATTTTTCTATATTTTCGTGTGTACTTATTGTGCATATGATGTATATAAAATCGGATCAAAGAGAAAGTACTATCAATATGAGATGTAAACTTGATATGGGATGTAAACATTGTTGGAAATCCATAGTTTTCAGATACGATTCTGAATTAATCAACGTGAACGTTTGACTTAATAGAAATTTGACGGTTTAATGGATTTAATAAAATTTAAGTCGATTAAGACGTCAAAAAGGTGATTTTGGACTAGTATCATTATGGTCTATTTTCATTACATGGATCGTTTATATTATGGTGGGAAGTTAACATTTCTAAATTGTTTCCAACGTTCTTTTCCTAAATGTTTATAACGTATGTTTTATAATATATTAAACTAAGTAAAATATGTTGTTGTTATTAACGAGAGTGTACATGTTCTCTATTTTAGAAGGGGTTTTAAGTTTTTAAAATCAATTTGATGTGTGATTGTATGAAGATAAGAGACGTTGTTGAAGAAGTTCGTCCAGATGTTTGGGAGATTCCAAGCAGTTATAAGAAAGATATGAGAGTTCCTGGAAGACTTTATCTTGAGGAAGAAGCCTTATCAAACCTTGAAGATGGAGCCATTAATCAAGTTGCCAACGTGGCATGTTTACCTGGGATTGCAAAATATTCGATTGGTTTGCCAGATATTCATTTTGGTTATGGTTTTAGTATTGGGGGAGTTGCAGCATTCAGTAGTCGAACGGGTGTTATTAGTCCAGGTGGTGTTGGTTTTGATATTAATTGTGGAGTTAGGATGATTAAAACTAATTTAACAGTGGATGATGTTAAACCAAAGATGAAGGAACTTATAGAAAGTATTTTTAACAGCGTTCCTTCTGGAGTTGGAAGTAAAGGTAAGATTAAATTAAATCAAAATGAGATAAATAGCGTTCTTGATTTAGGAGTTTTATGGGCCGTTGAAAATGGATACGCATGGGATGAAGATCTTGAATTTATAGAGGAAAATGGGGTCATGGAAGAGGCGGATTCATCAAAAGTGAGTGATAAAGCAAAACAGAGAGGAGTTCCTCAACTTGGGTCTTTAGGTTCTGGAAATCACTTCATTGAGATTCAAAGGGTTGATGAACTTTACAACGAGGACGTTGCAAAAAAATTTAAAATAGATGAAGGGACCATAACGGTAATGATTCATACTGGATCGAGGGGATGTGGACATCAAGTATGTTCTGACTACCTTAGGCTGATGGATAAAGCGTATAAAAAATATAAAGTCAACGTTCCAGATAGGCAATTGGCATGTGCACCAATAGATTCTTATGAAGCACTGGATTATTTTAAGGCTATGTCTGCTGCAGCTAATTATGCTTGGGTTAATCGTCAAATAATTCTTCATTGGATTAGAGAAACTTTTGAAGCTGTCTTTAAAAGAAGTGCTGATGATATGGATATGAACATTATTTATGATGTGGCTCATAACATTGTTAAAAAAGAGATTCATAAAATTAAAGGTCAAAATAATGAAATTTTAGTTCACAGAAAAGGAGCTACAAGAGCATTTGGTCCAGGACGAAAAGAAATTCCTTCAGAGTATAAAAACATAGGTCAACCAGTTTTAATTCCAGGAACCATGGGGACATCGTCCTACGTTTTGCATGGAACTGAAGTAGCTATGGATGAAACTTTTGGTTCAGCGGCACATGGAGCTGGAAGAATACTAAGTCGTAGTAAGGCAAAGAAACAATTCGATCCAGATACCATCTGGAAGAATTTAAGTAGTAAGGGTGTAATTTTAAAGGCTAATTCAAAACCTGTCGTGGCTGAAGAATCACCAGATGCTTATAAAGACGTTGATCAAATCGTTAAGACTCTTGATAAAGTTGAAATAGCTAAACTTGTAGCTAAAGTTACTCCATTAGCTGTCACAAAAGGTTAATTACTTATTAAGGATGGAATAGATGATTAATAGAATTGGAATTATTGGTGGTAGTGGATTATACTCCATTACTGATGGAATGGACTTAGAAGAGAAAACTGTTACTACTCCTTATGGAGATTCTGTCGATCTTTCTTTATTCAGAGTAGATGATAAAGACGTTGTTTTTATACCAAGACATAAATCTGGACATAAAATTCCACCACACATGATAAATTATCGATCTAACATCTTCGCACTTAAAGAATTAGGTGTTAATCAGATAATAGCTACAAATGCTGTAGGTTCATTAAGAGAAAATATTTCTCCAGATTCATTGGTCTTACCCGATGATTTTATTGATTTTACTTGTAGAAGAGATAAAACCTTTTTTGATAATGAAGTTGTTCACACTGACTTCACCCAACCCTACTGTAACCGTTTGAGAGACATAATAAGTAAAAATGGTAAATTAATTAAGGGGGGGGTTCATGTTTGTACTGAAGGACCTCGTTTTGAAACGGGTGCCGAAATTAAAATGTTTCAGATTTTAGGTGGGGATATTGTCGGAATGACGGGTCTTCCAGAGGCAGTTCTTGCAAAGGAGAAGATGATGTGTTACAGTTCATTATGTGTTGTTACAAATTATTCAACTCCTTTATCTGAAGATAGATTAACTATGGAAGAAGTTTTGGAGATGATGGAAGTCAAAAAAGAGGAGATAATTAAAATAATTCTCAATTCAATTGAGGACATGCCTATTGACTACGATTGTGATTGTCTAAATAGGACAATGTAACATAATGATAATTAGATTGACGATAATTGGATGCTTGTTCATGAAAAAGTTTTGATCAAACTTTTTTAGAAAGTTTGGAGGTGTAACTATGGCAAAGGTTGTGTTGTTGAGTGGAAGTCCACGTAAGGATAGTAATTCGATGGAAATATTGGATATTTGTGCAAAATCTATTGAAAGTAAAGATGTAGATACTGAAATTGTCTCACTTAGGGGAATGAATGTAGAATCTTGTATAGCATGTAATGAATGTAATACTAAGGGAAACTGTGTTCTTAAAGATGGTCTAGATAAAATAATTGATAAAATAAGAGATGCTGAAGGGTTCATTCCAGTGGCTCCTGTTTACTTTGGAACTGCTCGAGGAGATATTATGGCTGCACTTCAAAGAATTGGAAAAGTTTCCAAGGGAAATGGTAAATTCTTGTCTTGGATGGTTGGAGGACCAATAGCCGTTGCAAGAAGAGGAGGTCAAAGTTTAACTTTACAAGAAATGTCGATGTTCTTCCCTATAAACGATATGATAATGGTAGGTTCTGATTATTGGAATATTGTTTTTGCTCTTGAAGAGAAAACGGCTCATGAAGATGAGGAAGGTGTTGCAACAATCCGAAAATTTGGAGAAAATGTAGCCAGTTTAATTAAAAAAATAAATTAAGAGATTGAAAACTGTGGTTACAGGTGATCTGATGAGAATAGCTATTGCGTCATCTGATGGTAAAAATGTTGACCTACACTTTGGAAAGGCGAACTCTATTTATGTCTATGATTTTGATGGTTTGAGTGCAAGACGTGTTGATCATAGAGTTGTGAACATAGTTTCAAATGATAAACATCAATGGATGAAAGTCATAGATGCTATTTCAGATTGTGATGTTGTAATATCTGTTCAATCAGGTTTTAAAGCAAGATTTGGAATTGAAAAAGCAGGATTAAAAAATATTGAAGACGATGGTTCTATTGAGGATGTTTTAAAAAGATACGTTGATCATTATAACTTCATGAAGAGTTAATGTTTAGGTTACAATGACAACTGAAAGGTTTATAAATGACTATTTATATATCATGACCTAATGAAATTAGTTCTTCAATATTTGTTGACCCTCAACGTGAAGCATACAAGACGATAATTTTTAAATTTATATATGGTTGGTATTATGAAATGGGGTAGTGTTGATATAGTTTGTAGTAGGTTTGGATATTAAAATGAAAATTTTAACGAAGCTATGCATATTTTCCTGGGTTTTTCCAGGTTCAGGACATATGTATTATGGGCAAATCGGCAAAGCAAGTGCTGGTTTTGTTTTTACTTATTCTGTTAATTATCATTTTTTTTATCCATATTTTCACCATATGCTTGATGAAGTAAGTTTTCAGATGTTAATTATTGTATTGATTATTTACATTTTTGTATGTACTTATTTTACATATGATGTATATAAAATTGGATCAAGTAAATAGTGTTATGGCAATTTAAATTTCATGACACTAAAATATCGAAATAATTAAATTGTCATGACAATAGAGTTGATTAAAAGTTAAATTTTGAATATATTTTTCCAAGTAAAACTGGTACTGGTGATGTCATTGATTATACTTTTATTAGTTTTTTAGCTGATAAGAATCCTCATGTTCCAAATGTCAATAAGAAATTGGTTAATCTGTTACTTCGATTACCTGCGGCTGTATGTGTAATTGTTGGTGATATTATTAATCAAGAAGGAATAGGGGTATGTATAGCAGCATATTTGTCATCAGGGTTCGCATGTGCTGTATGTGGTTTACTTTGGACAGCAGCCGTAGCTTTAGGGACATATGATTGTAAGCAAATTTGTTATAATCACTTGTGAAATTTGTTTGCATGGTTTGAGATTGCAAATTTTTTTGGAGTTTTTTCATTTTTCATGCCTTTTTATATATAAAATTGAATTTTCATGAAAAACTCCATATTTTTTTATTTATATTATCGGAAGGTTTTATTTATGGATATTAAAAAAACTTTACAATTTTCTGTTCTTTTATGGGGTTCTTCTTTTGTATTTGTGTTTATTTATAAGATACTTGGTGTTCATTTGAAGGTATATGATCTTATATACTTTCAACAGTTATTTCTTCCTTTGTGGTTTTTTGCAATGTTTGATGGAGGTTTTGAAGATATAAGTACTCTTAAGTTTAAAAATAGGATTCTTAATAAAAAATTTGTCAAAATTTTTGTCATAAATTTAATGTTCATATTATTAGTGTTCATATTATGTAATATTTGATTATATGTCAATTTAAATGAGGTTTAACTATGTTTTTGAATAAGAATAAATTGATAGTGTTAAAAAAAATTCTATTTTGAATTTGACTAATCTTGTGTTAACTGGAGGATGTGACAATGAGGAAATGGAGGTGCAATTTTTAGTAATGGTTCATTGAATATTAAAGAGTACACTATCCATAACTTTATAATTGCCAAAAAATAGGTGTCTTAATCAATGCTGTCAAGCTAATATTTATATTACTTTGAATATAAATTTTTGTATTGATTTAAAGTGTAAAAATTGGAGCTTTTCATAAAAATCAACATTTACTTATAAAGAAAACGTCAAAAATTTAAAAAATTCCACAAAATTTTACAGCCTCATCAATACAAACATATTAACTTGACAGCATTGGACTGTTATGAGTACTAATTTCGCAGGTCCATTATTCGAAAATAGTAATAGATTACCTATCGTTCGTTTAGACTTTTGCACTACTACGTGTTGTTGTTGTGCTACATGTTGCACCTGTTCTTGTTTATAGAAACTGAGAATTAATAATGTGGAGATAATGATCATGTTATCAAGAGACATGGAGAAATATGATGAGGAAAAAAATGAAAAATATTTATTGTCTAAATTGTTAGAAGAAAGGCTTCTTACTATTTATGATTCTTATCATGATTCTCCCATTTCCTCCCCTATTGAAGTTATACAAAATCGCTTAGTTGAGGAGTTTGATGAAATAGGATTGAGATATTTATTGAACTATCAAAACCAAGTACGTGATATTGGAAATTTAATAAATTTATCAATTTATGGTGAGCTTTATCCATATATAAATCAAGTTGAGATATTTAAAGAGAATAAAAATGGGATACAATTAGACTATTCTGATGACTATTCAGAAATAAGTAAAGTTTTAAGTAAAAGGAAAAGTATTAGGGATTTTTCAGGAAAATCTATATCTTTCAATATTATTAGTAATATTCTATTCAATGCTTCGAATATGTGGAAAAGAGATGAATTTCTTCGTAAGAATACTTCTTCTGGGGGAGGTTTGTATTCCATAGATATTTATTTATATGCCAATACTATCGACGATCTAAATCGAGGTATTTATAAATTTAATCCTTTCTACAAAAATTTAGAACTAATTTCCAATACAAGTTATTCTAAAATAAATGAAATATTTGGCGACAATGCTGTCATTGATTTTGAAAACTCTGGAGGAATTTTTTTGTTTACTTTTGATTATCTAAAAGTTTTTCAAAAATATGGGGAGTTATCTCTTTCATTGGGTTTTATTGAAATAGGATTGCTGTCCCAAAACATTCACATACTTTCAGTTTTATATGGTCTCGGAACATGTGATGTAGGCGGTTTTGACAAAAATATTTGTGAAGATGTTTTAAAAATTGATGGTATTAACACACACGCAGTTTATGCAATTGTTTTCGGAGATCCTAAGCATGTATAAATTAGATTATGAGACCAAAATATCTTCTATTGATGAATCTAAAATTATAATCACCAGAGGATATTGGAATTCTACTCAGACAACAATCAACGTAGATATGAAAGCGGATGGGAAAAAACAAATAGAAATTTTCAAGCATTTACAAAAATATGAAAAAATTGATGACTCAGTTATAGATGATTCGTTGAAAAAGGAGTTTGAAGAACTTATAAATACAAAATTAATTATTCAAGATTTTAAAAAGAAATCTGAAGGTACTGGAAGATGTTTATTTATAACAGACATGCCAAATTATTTAAGCAATAAATTTAAAGATTATAGAAATATAATATATTATTCAACAAAAAATTTTCGTCATGATTTTTTCAATAATTTAAAATTAGAAGACGTTCTACATGATCCTCTATTGGGAAATAAGATCAAGAATAAAGTAGAGCATTACGTTTCTGATAATAGTATTGATATTATATGTGTAATATTGCTTAAAACGAATAATTCTTTTTGTAGTATTTTAAACTATGTATATAAGGAAAAGATAATATTTTTGTTTTTTGATAATAGTTTCATATACTTGCTTGGAATTAAATGGAAATATACTGGATGTTATTCATGTTTTTCAAAAGGGATGGAAGCTAGATGTAATCATGATTTAAAAGATGAAGAACACAATGAAAATGCATCTGAATCTGAAATGATATTTGGAAAAGAGTACTTATTAAATTTTGCGTTGGGTATTTTTGAACATAATTTTTTAGAATATATCTCAAATGAAAGGGTCCCTTTGTTTGGTAAACTTTGCTCAATTTTCATTCCAACATTAGAAGTCAGGTATGAAAATTTATTAAGATCAACATTTTGTTCTGAATGTGGAGCCATAGCACTCATGCAAAATAAAGAAAGAAATTTCAATTTAAGAAACTTTTTTAAAAATTGTTTAGAATAACGAAGTTAAAATTTAGTTGTATGAATTTTAGTATTGAAATTCTTAATTAAACTGGAAGACATATTATTCGTAGGTGCAGTTATATTTTCTAAAGAATGATTTTATTAGGAGAACTATTCATGGAAAATTCATTGAAAACATTTGAAGAAATATTTTCTTTTTTTAAAGGTATATCTGGAAACCATTCTGGAATACTCAATTCTCAAATTTATCAAGCAATAATGAATAATCAAATGAAGTATTATGTGATGAGTGCTACTTTCCCAAATTATGAAAAATTAATACACATGAAACAACCAACACAGTACCACTTAGCAGGCTATGGAATAAGCAGAGAAGAAGCTTTGATTCGTCTCGTTGGCGAGTCTATTGAAAGATATTCGTTAGTTTATAATTATCAATGGCTAAAAGATAATGTTTTAAGAACAACATACAATAATTTAAAAAAATGTGGAAAAAATGTTATGGATTTAGAATTTTTAAATGTATTCTCTAAAAACAGGAAAATGGAATGTAAATTTGGAGTAAAAGGAATAGATTTTAGTGAAGGAATAAGTCATACGAAAAGTAATGATAATATAGGATGGTTTAAATGATTAATCCATTGAATCAGGAGGATTTTTACATTCCTGCTCAAATGTTTTTTTTAGATTACGCACGTTCGAATAAGACAAATGAAAAAATAAACTATTTACCAATCTCAACAGGAACAGCAGCCCATACTACATACAAAAATGCTTTTAAAAATTCCTTAATAGAATATTTACAAATTGACTCACTCATGCTTTTTTGGTATGGTAATAATATTAGTGTTCCAGAAGTTGTTTTAGATGATAAGGTAAAATTTTTCTTAGAAAAAAACAATTTGTTTCCAGAGCAACATGATATAAAAGTTTTGGATTTAACTTTAGATAAACCTTTTCCTATTTTTCTTATTATTATTCATGGAGAAGAATATCCTAAATTTTCTTTTGGAATTCAGGGAGACAATTCAGCACATAATGCATTTTACAGAGGCTTTTTAGAATCAGCCTCTATAATGAATCATCTGTATGGAAGTTTTTTTAACAATTATAATGAATTTATAAGTACATTTGATATGAATCATGATTTCAATGATTTAGATTCAAACACTACTTTTTGGGCAAATGATTTTCGATTGAGGGAAAAAAACAAGTTTTTAAAAAATAAAATAAAAGGCAAAAAAAATATTTCAAATATAGAAAGCGTAAATGAAAATGAATTAATACCAAAAATTTTTGAGTATATTAAAAAAAATGATTTTAATTTAGGTTGTTTTGATATTACTTGTCCTGAATTAGGTCTAAAAAAATGGTACGTATTGAGAACTATCATCCCAGAACTACTGCCTATGTGTATACCTAAAGCATTTTTTCAAAATCATCCGAGATTCTCAAAAACAAATGGATCGGAATACGTACTACCACATCCTTTACCATGAGGTGTTTTATAATGAAAAAAATAAAAATAATTGATGTTAATCTAAAAATTAAAAATAACCACATACTTAAAAACATTAACTTAGAGATTAATCAAGGGGAGACAGTGGCAATAATAGGACCTAATGGATCAGGTAAAACAACATTAATTAACACCATTCTTAAAGTGCAAAAAATAACTAGTGGAAAGATAATAAATGATTTTGAAAATCTTCCAAAATATAAAATAGGAAGTTATAGTCAAGAACAATCATTACCTGAAGTTTTTACAGTTAAAGAATGTTTAAAATTGTTTTTATTTGAGGGAAGTTACTCACATTTAGTTAAAAAATATGATTTAGAAGAAATTTTTAATAGACAAATTAAGGAATTATCAACAGGAGAATATAAAAAACTTTGTTTAATTTTGTTATTAGAAAATAATCCTGAAATTATTTTTGTAGACGAAGTTACAACGGGATTAGATGTACCAACAAGAAAATCGATCTTAAATTTCATGCAAAATGAATTTAAGTCTCAAAAAAAAACATTAGTACTGATAACTCATTATTTAGAAGAAGTAGATGAATCTGCCAAACTTGTTTTCTTAAAAGATGGTAAAATAGTTGAAATTGGTTTTAAAGATACTTTATTTAGTAAATATGGTCTGCAAAAAAAAATTATTATTGAAAGCGAGGATAATATTGAAGATATAAGTTTCAAATTCAAAAATTTTGATTCTGTCAGTAAAAAATGTATTCAAATAGACGCAACAACTGAAAATACAAGAAAAGTGCTGGAAGTCATCAATGATACTGGAGACACGATAAAATACGATATTGAAAAACCCAACATTGATAATTTATATAATAAAATCATGGGGATAAAATAATGAATAAAACTTTTGAACTGATATATGTTGAGTTTAAAGGAATATTTAGGATTCCTATTATATTAGTTTTTTCTATCATATTACCACAATTGTTATTATTTGCAATAACCATGAGTACTAAGAATAGCCTTGTATATGGAAACAATCATTTTGTGGATATTTTCATGCCTTCTATAATATTAATGGTGTTACTTACTTCTGGTATTACTAATTACAGTATTGGAGTAACTTTAAATCGTTCTAGAGGAATATGGCAGACATTTTTTTTAAAAGGATTTAAGCTGTATGAAGTAGTAATCTCACACTTGTTTGTATATATGATGTTAGCACTTATTGGCACAGTATGTGTGATTTTTTCTGGTAGGATCTTTTTTTCATCATTACTTCCTTCTTTCACAGATTTAATTATATTGTTCATAATATGGCTTTTATCTGCAATTGTTATTTTCATGATAGGATTTTGTATAGGTTGTTTCAGTAAAAGTGAAAAAGTAACACAACCTGTATCAACAACATTAATGTTTATTTTAATGTTTACATCTGGTGTTTTTACCAATATTAAAACATTACCCTTTTATATTCAAGATATTGTTAATTATCTGCCAAGCACCCAAATATACTATATATTGTTCAATCATTGGACAATGACAGAATATTATAATGTTTCATGGTGGATTTTAATTATATGGATAATTTTCTTAATAGTAATTATTATTTGGAAACTAAAGAAAGATGATTTATCAAGAACTTAAAATATGAGTTAAATTAATATTACGAGTGTGAGAAAATGAAAAAGTTAATATATGTCTTTATTGTATGTTTGCTATTTGTAAATGCCGTATCAGCCGCTGAATTTAATATGAATAGATATAATAGTCTCATGTTTGGTAGTAATCATTTAAATGAAATGTTTGGTAGTAATTTAAATGATAATAAGAAAATTATAATAGATCCTTCTACAGGAAATTTAAAAGACGCTATTGAAGAATATGATGAAATTATATTAAGCCCAGGTGTTTATACGGGTGAAAAAAATAGAAACATTATAATTCCTAATAATCGCAGCATATATGTGCATAGTTTGGAACCAGATGATGCTACAATCAATGCTGAAGGATTAAATAATATATTCACGGTTCAACAATCATCAACATTAAAATTAGAGCATGTGAAAATGTGTAATGGATCATCTCAATATGGTGGAATAGTTACAAACTTTGGTGGCTCAATATCTCTTAATCATTGCTATTTATCAGACAATGAAGCGTATGTTGGTGGAGCATTATTTTTACTCCCATCAAAATCAAAATGTGAAATATTCAACACAATATTTACAGACAATAACGCCACGACTGGAGGAAGTATTTTTGCGTCTTGTGAAAATAATGATATTGAAATGGTAAACACTACGATTACAAAAAGCAAATCTAATAATGGTGGAGGATGTTTTTTTACAGGAAATAATTCTAAAATCGTAATAAACAATTGCAACATATCTAATAATAATGTCTTAGTTAATAACGATACAGTAATGGAGGGTACTGGTGGAGGAGTTGGAATCGTTGGAACTTTTGACATTGATTTGAATAAATCTAAAATTCATGACAATAAAGCACTATTGGGAGGTGGAATATTTTCATTAGGTAAATCTAATATTAAATCCAGAATGAATATATTTGATTGTAGTATTGATAGTAATGAAGCTTCAAATTATGGTGAAGGTGTCCTTGTACATGAACAGTACGGTGGTGCTGGTATTGCAACTGAGAATACAACAGTGTATTTACTAAATGTCAACTTGACAAGAAATAATGCGAGTTATTCTAAGGATATCGATCCAGATGGCGATGAACTTAGTAATAATCGTGGTGGTGGATATTACAATTATAATGGTGATGTTACTATTGATAACTGTAGATTTGAGGATAATTTTGCATATAATGGTGGAGGGTTAGACACTCGATATGGGATTTTTCACATAAATAACTCCGTGTTCCAAAATAATCTTGCTACATTTGGAGGCGGAATATATACACGTGCAGGAAACTTATATTTGGAGAACACAAATGTATCCAATAATAATGTAAATTCCAGTTTGAATTCAAGTGAAAATGTGAGTGCAAACGCAAGTGGAGGAGGTATTTATAACTTAAATGGCACAGTACATGTTGATGGTTGTAATGTTACAGGTAATACTGCTGTTGATAATGGTGGTGGTTTGGATACGAGATATGGTAATTATACTATAATGAATTCTTTGATTGGTTCTAATAGTGGTAGAGATGGTGGTGGTGTGTATGTTCATTTTGGTAATATGAATATGGCGTCTTCAACTGTCTCAGGTAATAATGGTGAGTATGGTGCTGGTTTATGTTGTGAAGATGGTGATATGGATTTAGTGGATACTAATATATCTGGTAATGTTGCATCACTTAATGCTGGCGGAGCCTACAACATCAATGGGAAAGTTAATGTTAATGGTTGTAATGTTATGAATAATATTGCTACTGCTGGTAATGGTGGTGGTTTGGATACAAGATATGGTAATTTTACTGTGGTTAATTCAAGATTCGCTAATAATAAAGCATACAATGGTGGTTGTGTGTACGTTCACTTTGGTAATGTACTTGTTCAAAGTGTTTTATTTGAAGATAATGGTGCAGTTGAGGGTGGTGCTGTTCATAGTGATGCTATTTGTAATGTGACTGGGTCTAAATTCACTAATAATAGTGCAGATGAGGGTGGTGCCGTGTTTAATGATGGTATGGTTTCGATTGATGATTCTTCGTTTGAGGATAATTCTGCATGTTCTGGTGGAGGTGTCTACAACACCAACAAAATGAATATCTCCAACACACTATTAAATGGTAACTTTGTATCTTTTAGAGGTGGAGCCATCTACAATGATCATGGTGATCTGAATATAAAGAGCAGCACATTAACTAACAACTCCATATTAAATGGTAACACTGCTGATAATGGTGGAGCAATATTCAATGGTGAGGGAAATTTAACCATCACAGACTCATCATTTGAAAATAATAACGCTAAACCTGGTAAGGGGAATCCTGGACAGCATGGATGTGGAGGAGCCATAGACAACTTTAAAGGAAATTTAACAGTCTCTAATAGTAGATTTGATAGTAATCATGCCAGGTATGGTGGAGCAATCAACAGCTACTATGCACATTTAAAGTTGATAAATTGTCAAATAACTAACAACATAGTCGATTCTGTTGGTGGAGGTGTTTGTTCAAATGATGGTACTCAAGATGTAGACAGCCAAACAAGGAATAAATTTGATGGTAACAAGCCTAGTGATATGTTCCACTTCCTTGGATAGGATTATTAAGTTTGATTTGTAAATAATATTTTTTTTCTTTATACGAGAGGTGGTCAAAACTAATTTTTTTAATAAAAAATTTTCTTATTTTCTAAATTAAAGCATTTTTAAAGCTTTTTAATTTTAAAATTTAGACTTTTGTCCACCTCTCTATACTCTTCTTTTCTTTATTTATTATCTATATGAAATAGTATTATATTAATATTGCAACCATGGTTGTACAATAAAAAACTGATTGAGTATATATAAATATTTAAATTAAAAAAGATCGCGGCATAAAGTTAAATTCACAAAATATATACTTTATATGTTTTAGTGTAGGAATGTAATTATTTTTTAAAAGTACAAATGAGTTCATTTGAGCGTTATGACAATTTAGTAAAATCATCAAAAGTTGATTTACAACAAGGTGTCTGATTTATTGGTGATCAACGAGTCCTGTAATTTCTTGAATTTCCTTGTAACCTTTGGAAATCAGTATCCCTACCAAAAGTACATTCAAATACACATACTTATAAACAG
>JAITEE010000022.1 GCA_031282205.1 Candidatus Methanovirga aequatorialis
ATGTTTATCAATTATTAATTTAATTATTTCTTATAAAAATTCTCTAAATTAAAGTTAAATAGATTATATTGGATATTGATATTTTATAATTGACAAACTTTACCAAAATCATTATAATATGAATATAACCAGGAAGAGGATCATCTGTTGAATAAATAAATGACATGCTTGCTGCTATACTCAGTGCTATCATAATTACAGCACTTATTAATATTATCCTATTTTTACTAAACATTTTCTTCCTCTAAAATTTATAAAAATCCAATTTCATAATCATTATTTAGAAATAAAATATTCTGATCCATCCAATTAAACGCAATAGAAGCAGAATCTAAAAGGTCAGGACTAGTTTACTAAATCTTTACTCAAAGGTACAATCGTGATCATCTCTACACTGAAATCATCATAAAACTCTAAATCCTTTAACAAATAAGTATCATAATCGTAATCATGACGTATACTTGAAATTAATAATTTAGAACGTTCAAATTTACTTGTAGATTTTGTACCTTGATGTGAAATAATACAACCTGATTTATTACATACATCATTAAGTAAAACACTTCAGTAAGAAGCCACTCTTTCAGCATTCCCACCGATTCCTGCTTCAATTATAACAGCGTCTAATTTACAAATCATTCACAGTTTCATTTCCAATTTTATTTTCAGTTTCATCTACCATAAAAAAATACCCCCAAAATAATTCATTCAAACAAGAAACCCCTGCAAAATACTAAACACCAACACCACTACTTGTTAAATCAATTAACCAAAGTTAACAAGTCACCAGTCATAAAAGGTGTGGGAACTTTATTCAAACCAATACTTGTATATCGTTTATTAACAATTATAATTTTACTGTTACTAGTTGGCTTGTAAGTTTCATCACCTTGATATTTAACTGTTAAATTATATTCCCCAACAGTATTAAACACATGACCCATCCAAAATAAGTCAAACTTACCGTTAAAATAAGTTGTGGTGTTACAAACACTCACACCATCAACAAGGATTTCTAACCCTGCACCAGGAACACCAACACCACTACTTGTTAAATCAATCAACCCAGTTAGTGAATCACCAACCATAAGAGGTGTGGTAACTTTATCCAAACCAATATTTATATCTCGTTTATCAACCTTTATAATTTTACTGTTACTAATTGGATTGTAGGTTCCATTACCCTGATATTTAACTGTTAAATTATATTCTCCAGCAGCATTAAACACATGATTCATCCAAAATAATTTAAACTCACCGTTACTATCAGTTGTCTTGTTAGCAACACTCACACCATCAACAAGGATTTCTATTTCTGCATCAGGAACACCAACACCACTACTACTTGTTAAATTAATTAACCCAGATAACAAGTCATCAGTCATAAAAGGTGTGGGAACTTTATCTAAATCAATACTTGTATCCTGCTTAATACTTATAATTTTACTGCTACTATTAACAATAGTACCATCAAATGACTCATAATCAACATTTAAAGTATGTTCTCCAACTTCAAAACTATAAAGTTTTAAATCAGATAAATTAACTTGACCGTTAGCGTCAGTAACTGCATATTCATCTATCCACCCGTCACCAGTGCTAAAATGTAACTTTACATCATGAACAGGAACACCAGTAACTGAATCTGTTAACCTAACAACACCATATAAATTCTCACCAATTGTAAATGAATCAGGGATACCATCTAAATCTAATATAGCATTAACATTAGTAAAATGCCAAGTATCAGAAATAGGAGTGAAACGGTTTCCACCATCACTAAAAGAAATAAGAATAGATTTAAAATCATTAATAAAATGACCAGGTATAGTAAAAGAAAAAATACCCATACCATGATCATTATTAAAAGTACCATCTTTTTCACCAATTGAAAAAAGCTTACCTATGTAATAAAGACCTAATCCATAAGGTTGACCGTCACGGTTAAATAATACAGTACCTTCTTTATCCATTGTAATATTCCCCTTAACTTCAACATAATTTGGTGAAGTCCCAGAATCAGTTACACTAACAATATGAATATAAGCAGGAACAGATGCTTCTCCACAAACAAAACAAACACTCGAAAACAATAATATTAACATCCCTATAATTATAATATTTAACTTCATAAAACAACCACTCCTTTCTAAATTTCTAAAAAAAATACAACAAAGCCACCCTAAAAGGTAGCTTTATTTACAGAATTATTATTTTTTTGAAGTTTATCCATAGTATCTCTTATTTTACTTAATACACTATCTAATGCAGGTACCATTAAACCAAGAATACTACCCCCTACAGAAGCTAAAATTGCTCCAAGAAGAATCATTATAATTCCAACAACTATAAGAGGAATTCCACCAATCCAACCAGGAGAACATGAAATACCAATTCCATATAGAAAACAAATACCACCAACAGCAATAAGAGCAATACTTAATCCAGTAAAAGCACTCCCACTAACGACAATATTATGAGTAGTTTCATTCAATTTATTATATGATTCATTTAACATGGTTAAAGATTGTCCACTTAAATTATCATAATCTGATATATTAAATGATCGGGAATCTGGATACAATAAATACTCATTATTATAATGATTCACATCATCATTAAATTTATCAATAGCACCATTAATTTCACCAATACCATCAGTATTAACACCATGAGCACTATACTTCTCAGCTACATTAGCTAAATTAGATATGCTATTATTACATTTAGGTAAAATATTAATTATTTGCTCAGTTGTAGCTGTTTCAAATATTTCCTTAGTATTATCTGTATCAGGCTTTTTAACATTTAAATAATCTATTCTTTCATCCCTACTCATATGAGAAAAAGTTAAAACATAATTATCTAAATTAGATTTAAGTTTCTTATACCAGTCAACTTTAGTAAACACATCATTATAAGTCATTCCCTTGAAAGTAGAATCATCAGTAACTAAATCATCAGGATGTTCAATATAACCTAAATATAATTTACCTCCTTTATAACCATATTCAGATGCAACTCTTTCATTTATCAACTCATTAATATGGACTAACTCAGCTAAACTAATCTCACCAGCACCAAGACCCTGATAATAATCATGTTCTTTACCTGGTAAAGAATCAGTGTAATTATCTTTAAGAGTATCATTACCAGTTATATTAGATACTTCATCCATAAACTGATTAGTATCAAGATCAATAGCATCATCTAATATTTCATTTTTTATATCATCTTGATTGGGTTTAGCAGCAAAACTCAAAGGCTGAGTACACAACATTAAACAAATAATGAATAACCCACTTAAAATTTTAAATTTACTCATTTTTATCACTCCTAAAAAAAAAAAAAAAAAAAAATAAAGTCACTCTAAAAGAGTGACTAAAAAAAAACTATTTATTTAATTATTTAAACAGTTCCACCAGTACCATAATACCATACACCTTGATAATAAAGATTTAAACCATTATCATAACGCTTAAACCATCTCCATTGCATCCATTCATTTAATTCAAAATCAGATCCATCCCAACAAGTGATGGTCCATGACATTTGAGGATGTTCTATAGTGATATGCTCGTTAACAGAAACTTCAATAGTATGAAATTTACTTGCATCAGTTAAATAGTGACTTATTTTTGTCTCACCACCACCTGAATAATAAGATACAGAACTACCTTGAGTTAAAGACGAGTTAGTTTTATCAGCCACATACCATGTACGACAAGCTCTACTATCACCTCTCATAGTTATATCAGCACCACAAATAGCACCAATACTTCCTAATAGCATCAAACTAATGATGACTAAACTTAAAATTCTCTTCATTTCTATCACTCACCTTCCAAAATATAATTAAATTTATTTTTTTGAAAACAACCACTCTAAGAATGATTGTTTATGAAAAAAATACAACAAAGCAACCCCCTAAACGGTGTTGCTTTAAAAAATATTATATTTGAAATATTAATAGTAAATTTCATATCACTCTCCATCCTACGATTAAACTCATTATTACTAATCTCAATCTTATTACTCAACCCACTATTAACCTTTTCAATATTCTCGTAAAACCTAAACTCAATATCCAACAACTCTTTTTGAACTACTACAACTGAATTTCATGAGTTTTTTTTATGATCACCCCTCCTTCTATAATATATTATATACATACCAATTTCATTACAACATGCCATCTGTAACTATAGTATGTAATGGTGCATATATAAAGGTTTGTATCGACGATGTTGATATGACCTAAAAGTACCTCATTCTTCATTTTTCAAACTAAAATCCACCCCCTAATACTTTCTACAAAAAAAATGACATTTCCAAAAGAATAAACAAAATTTTGGCTTTGCAGAAATCACGTTAAGTATGACATGATCACATATTGTATTAACAAACCAAAAATTTAATGTACGTGTATAATAGATATTAATAAAAATTATTACTAATAATTGTAGCTTTTAAAATTGTTAAAAAAGTCTTTTACCAGTTTATTCGTATAAAAAATCAAAACATAAATACACTCAACATCAACTCATGACATTATCATGCTTAATAAAACGTTTTAAAAATTGACTACCATCTTTTCACTTCAATAATTCAATCAATACCAGAAAATACAAGTGTTAACCGATTTAAAAGACAAGCCTACATTACACTACGCTACAAAAATTCTTTAAAAGAATATGATTGATTTTAAAGATGCAATACCACTATATGAAGAAAAATCAAAAAAGATATGAACCAAAAAAAAAAGATTCATTAGAGAAAACTTATGACAGTGAAAAAATACACAAAGTCATACACTAAAATTAAATGCTTCCCGCATGATACCACTTAAAAAAAAGAGCTAAAAAAGATGAATACAGAATAGTGTCATGACAATTTAATTTTAAATATTTATATTGTTGAAATTACATGAATAATAAATAGTAAAATAAGCTGGAATTTCACAAAAAAACGCAGATGAAAATATTATCAAAATATTATGTTTGAATTAAACAATAAGAATTAAGTTGTCTTAAC
>JAITEE010000063.1 GCA_031282205.1 Candidatus Methanovirga aequatorialis
ATGTTTATCAATTATTAGTTTAATTATTTTTTATAAAAATTCTCTAAATTAAATTTAAATAGATTATATTGGATATTGATATTTTATAATTGACAAATTTTACCAAAATCATTATAATAGTGATTAAAATGCAAAGTAAAAATATAACAACATTAATGTTAGATCCTAAAATAATGAAAACCATTAAACAAATAGCTATTAATAAAGGTACTACTCAAACTAAAGTAATTAATGACTATTTAAAAGAAGCTATAGACAGAGAACCAGAAAAAAACAAAATTCGTCTTAAAATCTTAGTAGAAGATGATCCTAATAAAAATATGGATGAATTGAAAGGAATTATAAAAACAGATAATCCAGTAAATGCAGTAGAACTAATAAATGAAGTTCGAATAGGCGAGTAATATATGATTTTTTTAGATACTGACTTTTTAATGTCGTTTTTTATTGATACTGAAGTTAACCATAAAAAAACAGTCAGAATATATGAAAAAATCAAAAATGAACGACTCATAATATCTAATTCCATAATTTTAGAAGTAATGACTGTTTCTAATATTAAAATAAAAGTTTCAAAAGAATTATTAGAAAAAATTTATACTAAACTAAATGATGGAACATTTAGAATAATAGAGGATATACCTTTGTACGACATGACTATGAAACGACAAATTAGCTATTTACCTGAAAGAATATCATTTTTTGACTGTTTATATATGGAACTCATGCAACAGTTAGAAATAAACAAAATAGCTACATTTGATAAACATTTCAAAAACAAAGGCATTGAAATAATACAATAATACTAAAATACCACCAGAATTACTAAACTATGCTAATATTATTATAATTACATTCATTTTGTGATTTAATGGGATTAGGTAAAATAAATGATAGAGAAAAAATTAAATGGAGAAAGTAAAGACCTTCTAAAAGAAAAAATAAGCAAACTAAAGGAACTTTTCCCAGAAATAATTACAGAAGACAAAATAGATATATCGAAGAAGATAATCTTGAGGTTTTGAAACTTTTGCAGAAGCCTTACTATAATTAAAAACTTTCAAAGTATAGTGTTTTACCTAACTTTTATGCATATAATGAGATACTTAATTAATAAGATATTTAACTGGAGTCGTGTTTAAATGGCCATTGAAAAAAGAAAGATAATAATTTATGCTGTTATAATAATTGTTGGCTTATTTGTTTCCCAACATTTAAGTGTAGTTGTTTCTGAAAGTATGGGACCTGTTTTATATAAAGGGGACTACGTTGGAATTGAGAATACAAACTTTTTAGGTTTTCACGAATTTGATCCAAACGATGTAAAAGTGGGGGATGTGGTTGTTTACAGGGGTGTTTGGTTCCCAGATCCAATTGTTCATAGAGTTATTAATATCACTGAGGAAAATGGAACTAAGCTATTCACAATAAAAGGGGATCATAATCCAGTTCCTGATCCTTATCCTGTTAAACCAGAACAGATCATTTCAAGGGTTATAACATTTGAAGGTTATCCATTTATAATTCCCAGAATTGGATATGTAACGATTTATCTTAAAGGTTTTTGGTATGAATTGTTAGGGATAAATAAAGGTTATTGAACTTTTATTATTTTTAAGGGAATTTATTTTTTTTATCTTAAAAGAATAGTTTGTCTTGTGTTTTAGTTGGTTATTTGTTAGAGGTTATCTTGTTAAGGGAGGATATTATTTTATAATACTCTTTTTGATTGTATAACACTTGTTTTTTCTTGATTTGTATTGTTCATTGATTTTTTTTAGTTTGATAGTGCATCAAAGTAATCAAAATTATTTTTTTATGAAATGCATTAGATGTTTGTAATACATGTTAACATGGGCAACGTTTATATATGATTGTTGTTATACTTACTAAAGAGATGAATTGTTGCCATAGTTCATAAATTCTAAATGAGGGTGTTAAGTAGATAATCTAATTGAATAGGATACTTAAATAATAAGATGATTAAATGAGGTGCTTAAATGGCCATTAAGAAACAAGAAGTAGTAATTTATGCTGTTATAATTATCGTTGGATTATTAGCTGCTGAACATTTGAATGTTGTTATCTCAGGAAGTATGGAGCCCGTTTTATACAGGGGAGATATTGTTGGAATTGAAAAAACGAACTTTTTAGGTTTTCATGAATTTGATCCAAACGATGTGAAGGTGGGGGATGTGGTTGTTTACAATGGTAAATGGTTCCCAGGTCCAATTATTCATAGGGTTATTGGTATCAATGAATCAAATGGTGTGAAAACATTCACGATAAAAGGAGATAATAATCCTGTACCAGATCCTTTGCCTGTTAAACCAGAACAGGTTGTTGCAAGAGTTGTAACTATTGGAGATCATCCATTTATAATTCCTAAAATTGGATACATAACAATTTATATTAAAGGTTTCTGTTATCAACTATTAGGAATAAATGAAGATTATTGATCGTGATTTCTAAGAAATAATGGTTTTCAGGTAATGGTGGATTTATTTTTTATCCTTTATTCTTATCGTTGCATGTCTATGAGCCCAACATTGAATACAAATGCCGACTGGTAGTCCAGCTGTATGAGTATCTGCTTTTAGAGCTTTAACATCTAAAACTGTGGTTTTTCCTCCAAGACCCATTGGACCAATGTTTGTTTTGTTGGATTCAGTTATAATGTCTTTTTCGAGTTTGCCCAATACTTCATCAATGTTTCTCACGCCAATTTCATTAAGAAGTGCTTTTTTACTTAGTTTAAGGGCTAGATCACTTGTTCCACCAATACCAACACCCACAATCATTGGTGGACATGGTTTGCCACCAGCTTTTTTTATGGTATCAACCACCAAGTCTTTAATTCCATCTGTTCCTATTCCAGGTAGTGCCATTGTTAGTACGTTGTTGTTTTCAGATCCAAATCCTTTTGGCAGTACAGTAAATTCTATATAATCCTCGTTGATTAATTCGAGATCAATTAATGGAATTTTATTACCTGTATTATCTCCAGTGTTAACTCGTGTTATGGGATCTACAATGTTCGGTCTAAGTGGCACTTCTTTGCTTGCCTTTCTTAAACCAGCGATAACTCCATCCTGAAGATTTTCAACCTTCACCTTTCCAAGTTTTACAAATATTATGGGTAGTCCTGTATCTTGACACATTGGAATATTTTTTTCCTCTGCCAATTTAATATTCTTTAAAATAGCTTCAAGATTTAAACGTGCTAACTCGTTATCCTCTACTTTAAGAGCATCTTCTATCGATCTCACGACATCCTTTGGTAGAGAGATGACCGCCTTTTTAAAAAGTTTATAAATTACGTCTTCTATTTCTTTTTTCCTGATCATGGTTGTCCCTATCAATATTCCATTTTTAATTTAAACATATAATTTTATTTTAATTATTATATTATCTAGTTTGTTATACTATTTTCGACAATGACTATAAATATATTTAATATTACTAATTTATTTTAATTTAAATTAATTACAATCGATTAAAGGACTAATAATAAAATAGTGTGAGAATATATATGGTTAATCAACAAAATTTATTGAGTTGTGGAGTTGGTTGTATTGGAGGTTATAGGACGGATAAAGAACATCTTCAAAAAATTTAAATAAATGATATACAGTCATTTAAAGTTCAAAAAAAGCTATTCTGGGCTCTACAAAGCAACATGGACGAATAGCTAATATTCTGACTCCACTTGCCCTTTGTGGTCCAACGTTAATAAATGAACCTAAAACGGTTGTATTTCCTCCAAGACCCATTGCTCCTATTTGAAGTTGATTTAATCTTTCACTGAATTTTTTCTCTAGTTCTGATTGTTTATCCAAGTTTCCATAAACCATTCCTTTTAACATTAATGTTGTTGCTTCGAAGTGGGTTCTTCCAACTCCAATTGAGGCGATGGCAGGTGTGCACCCAAGAAGTTTTAAACTATTTTTTAAATGATTAAATGCTGAGTTAAGAACGTTATTATGATCTCTTTTATGAAAGACTTCACTTGTTTTTGCTCTTATTTCTGGTCCTCCACCAAGTAGTAGGATGTGGATTTTAATTTTATCTCCATTGTATGTATCCATTAAAAAAGGTGTTGGTTCAAGTTTTTCACTATTTGGATACAATCCTTTTGATTGCTCTATTCTCTCGATATCATCTCCTTTTACAGCCATTGGTCTTCCTGGCAAGTTTTTAAGTCCAATCCCTATTCCTTCTTTAATGTCTTTAAAGAGTCTGTTTGGAATTTCTTTAACATCTTCACCCACTTCGATTAAAACATGAGGAATTCCTGTATCATCACATAAAGGAACTTTATCTTTCTCCCCTATCCCCATATTTTTAATCATTAACTCCAATGCCCATTTAGCATTTTCGTTTGTTTCGTTAAGGTAAGCATTTTTTAAGGCTTTAACCCTATCTTTAGAGTAGCTTGTACTTGCTTTAATAAGAGTTTTTCCAACTTCATCTACGATGTTCATTTGAATCATCCGAAGAGTACGTTTTATCCAGGTAAGGGAATATTCTCTCTACTGACCATAATTTCAATTAAGTATGGTTTTTTAAGTGATTTAGCTTTTTTAATGGCTGAAACAAGTTCTTTGGAATTGGAAACTTTTTCTGCTTCGATACCATAACCTTTTGAAATGACTATAAAGTCAGGATTTTCTAAATTAACTGCATAGGGCTTCATATTATATAAACATTCTTCCCATTGTCTGATTATTCCAAGTTGATTGTTGTTTAAAACAAAAAGAGTGATTGGTAGTTTATGTTCTGCTATAGTTGCTAGATCTTGAATGTTCATCTGAAGATCACCATCACCCATGATGGTTACTACTTCTTTTCCTGGATTGGCTATTGATGCACCTATTGCTCCAGGTAATCCATAGCCCATTGGAACCAATCCTCCTGAATTAATTAAACGTCCTTTTTCACTTGGATTGTGAAATATAAGAACCCAACTTGTGTGGCTTCCAGCATCACCAACAATTAAACTGTCTTCATGAGTATTTAAAATGGTTTCTATTGCCTTTTGAGGCTTTAAAATATCTCCGTCAGATGAGTATATTTTAGATTTATCGGGAATATCTTTATTTTTAAGGTTAATGGATAACCAATTATCATCAATGTTGTTAAAAATATTTTCGTTTTTTATCCTGTTTAAAAACTCTTTAACATCACCGTTAATCTTAATTTCTCCTTTAAGAGTTGATTTATCGATGTTAACATGAATTATTTTCTTATCAAATTTTTTCATAAAGTCATCCATCGTATCCAACTCTTCTTTATCCAGGTTCAAAGTCCTTTCGTTAAGGGTAGCTCCCAATGCAAGAATCAAATCAGAGTCTTTAAAAACTGTGATGGAGGCTATACTTCCTCTAATTCCAATTATCCCAAAATTTAATAGATTTTCACTATCTAAAATTCCATTTCCATGATAAGTATGAACAGTTGGGATTTTATGTTTCTCAATCAACTTTTTAACGTCATCAACGGAGTTGGATCTTCTTACACCTTCTCCAAGTATTATTAATGGCTTTGTAGTTGATTTTAATTTTTGAATGGATAGATCCACACTCAAATAATCATATTTTGGATTGTATTTAACTTCTTCGTTGATCACGTCCTCAACGTCTTCATCACATAGGATATCTTTTCTTATATTTAAATGTATAGGCCCACGAGGCTCTTTTTTAAATATTTCAATAGCTTCTTTAAGATTTAAAATTGCCGTTTTGCCATTCTCTGGATCGTAATTTTTAACTGTGATAGGTTTAAAAATTGCTGGTAAGTCAATATCTTGCATCGTGTTTTTTCCTTTGAGTGAATTGGGAACATCAGCGGTTATAATGAGTAAAGGGACCGAATCTTTAAAAGCTGTTGCCACACCCATAATAAGATTTAAAGCCCCAGGTCCTGCTGTTGAAACACAAACCCCAAATTTTTGTGAAGTTCGACTGTACACATCACCAGCAATTCCAGCTGTTTGTTCATTCCTACATAGAATGTGTTTGATTTTGGATTTACTGAGTGCCTTATAAAAACCTGCAATCTGTTCACCAGGAACTCCAAAGATAAACTTAATTCCTTCATTTTCTAATATCTTTACCATGGCTTCAGCTGTATTCATTATATTCCTCTTAATTTTCCTGGTTTTAGAACAAACTTTTAAAACGAGAAATGAATTTAGAAAAAATCTTAGATTATTGTCGAAGACAATTTAAAAGAATCTCTGATTCTTTGTTTATTCGTGAAATGAATTTTGAAAAACTTGTTTTCCGTTTTCTAAGTTCACTTCGCAACAAAAGTTTGTTGACACACTCTCTGACTGATTATATTTAAAGTTTGTCGGAGATTCTTGCTCTTTAAATACTAAAATATAGTATTATGAGCTACAGTTTCTTGCTTAGATAGCTCCAACGAGCCATAGTAGCACAAGCTTAAATTCCTGCATATCCTGCAGTACATTATATACATTTTATATATTATATTATTTAAAATTTTCTTATCTCAATCCATGATACTGAAATTCATCTATGACTGAATCTTAATGAAATATTTCAGTCCCAGTATTCTTTCAGGTCTAAGATTCTTTCAGATCTAAGATAAAACAAATTATAAACATTTAAAAAGATAGAGTATTTAAATTGAATTAGTCTATAACGTGGTTAACACTTACATGTGTTATATTATTATATAAAAGTTAATAATTAATGTGGTTAAAAACTTAAATGTTAAGAGAGATGGTCAAAACTAATTTTTTTAAGAAAAAATTTTCTTATTTTCTAAATTAAAGCATTTTTAAAGCTTTTTAATTTTAAAATTTAGACTTTTGTCCACCTCTCATAATAAGAAAAAAAAACTTAAGTTGGCGGAGTTGTTGAATAATGGAAAGATATTTATATCATTAATAATTTATCATTAAATCAAGGTGTTAGATTTTCATGAAAAATTCAAGATAGATGGATAGTTATTTAATAGGTTCTAAGAACTATTTCATGGTAGTTTTAAAAAGTACAATGATAAAATTCTTTAAATTCAAAATT
>JAITEE010000086.1 GCA_031282205.1 Candidatus Methanovirga aequatorialis
ACTTATTCATTTACTAATCGTGTTAAAACTTAAAATTAAGTATTTTAATTTAAAATCCAATATAAAAATGTACTTTTAGAAAGCAAAATATTTACAACCTTAAAACATGACAGAAAAGGCTCAACAATGCTTCGATTTTACTCAAAATCTAACACCCTATACTAAAAGAGTGTTAGTTTATGAAAAAGTTCACAAATACGCTCCAAAATCAACTAAAAAAAGCGAGTATATTTATCATCACCTTTTTAACATCAAATCCATGACAGTGAACTTTTTAGTGTTATTTTGTTTTTGTCCTGGAAACGTTCCAATAGAAGAATTTAGAAATTCTTTGTTTGCCCTATCTGAAACCTCTTTAAATATCATCCTGTACGCTTCACATTGAGGGTCAACAGATATTGAAGAGTTAACTTCATTAGGCTCTAAGTTATTTGTATCATCTGTCTTAGAAATAGAACCAGTATATTTAGATGAAACCATTCCGTTGTATGGGCAGCCACCTCTACAGAACTTAACGTAGCTACAGTCACCACAACTCTCATCAACATGATCCTTAAACTTCATCAACTTATCCCATGCCATTGATTTCATTAGTTCCTCCATCGAAGGATGATCGTAAACATTACCCATTATGTACTCATTCATTCCAACGAATCTATAGCATGGATAAATGTTTCCATCACAACCAACAGCTAAAGTATCTCCCATACAATCCGCAAATGTACATAAGGTTCCACGACGAATAAACAAGCTTTTACATATATGGTCAAAATCTTTTATTTCAATTTTATCAAGATCATTTAAATAGCTATTTAAAAGTCCTATAAGAAGATTCCCATGTTCTTTTGGAGTTAAAACCCATTTATCTGCATTATTTCCTCTAAGTGAAGGCAAAGCAGCGTGTAATTTAAAATTATATCTATTTTTTAGGAAAAAGTTGTAGATCTCATCTCTAAAATCTTTTGAATAGGACGTGAATGTAGATATAAAGCTTACATGAACTCCACTCTCAATAGCTATTTTATAACCTTTCATGGTTTTATCAAAGTAACCCTTTCCTCTTTGATAATCATTTATCTTTTTAGGCCCATCAACACTTGTACTAATCGCCACCCCGTATTCTGAAAACAGTTTAGACAATTTTTCATCTAAAAGCCATAGATTAGATTGTAGAGAAAATCCAGCTTCTTTATGTGTTTTACTATTTTTTAGGATCGATAAAGCTTCCCTATAAAAATCATAGCCTGCAAGCAAAGGTTCTCCTCCATGAAATGTGAAATGAACATAGTCATCTCTAAACCCATCTAACCATTCATCAATTTCTTTTATAACCTGTATATCCATTAGTTCAGATTCCTTATCTGACCCCCAACAGTATTTACAGTTAGATGGGCAGTGGAGTGTTGGGACTATCATTACATGAAACGTCATATTTTCACTTTTAAGTGTAAATCTTATTTGGTCGTGCGTGAGTGTTTTATGAGAAAAAAAATTCTTCAATAATACCGTTGAACAACTATTTTGAGTAAAACTTAATTCTTAAATAAATTATTTGTCCATAAATAAAATGAGTGTGTGAAAAATCCAACTGATATATTTTTAATTATGAGTAAACTGCGTAAACGTTTGGAAAATTGTTTTATTTTTTTTCTTTTAAGAACCTGTCCAATAATTCAATCTCTTGAATTTTATTATAGGCTTTTAACCAAAGTTTGCAAGAAGATCAAATTATTTAACTTTCATGAAAATTATCCATTTAAGATTTTATAAATTAAAATAGCTATTTTAATAAAATATTTACAAATAAATACTTATTTAATAAAATAAACTAACTAAACGGTTATTTTAAAAAAATTAAAATATTTTTTAACATTCAAAACTTGCAAACTTAACTTTCGTGCCTATAAATTTAAAAATCATCTAATCAAAGAAAAACTTCGTTTTTCTAAATTAAAACAAGTTTTAATCGTGATTAACAACATTAAAACTTTAACTATTGGATAATGAAAGAGATATCAATAGTTAATCGTGTAACAATCACAAAAAGCATATTATCAACATTAAAGAGTAACATCCGTTACACTTGTTAAATATTCAAATTAATATTTTTTAACTCTTCAGCGGATAACCCAGTGATAGATCTAATTTCTTCTAAGGAAAACCCCATATTTTTTAATTTGAAAGCCATATCCATCATACCTTCTTTTCTACCCTCCTTTATTCCTTCTATTTTGCCTTCTGTTTCTGCTTCTTTTTTCATGATTTGTTCGTCCATTTGTCTTAACTCAAGTCCTATTTTATATATTTCTTTCTCTTTGCTTTTTGAAAACATTCGTCTTTCCTCCTCGATTTTTTTTATTAAGGTGTCTCTAAGCATTTCTTGTTTTAGCTCATCTTCACTAAGATAATCATAAAGTACATTAAAAGACGATCTCTATCCACCTCAAGGTTCAAGTACTCTTTTTCTACCCTATCAAATATGAAAATCTCGATTGGGTTGTCATCGTAGACATCGTGGTCGTCTGTATTTAGCAGTTTGAAGTTATGTTTATAGATGTCTTTTTTAGATTTATAAATTTTGTGGTTCAATATCGCAATTGAAATGACTCTTTGAACCTCGCAGTAATCCTCACCCTTTTCAAGAGTTGTTGAACTTAAACGATCACTATAGAATTTTAATCGTTTCTCCATTCCAACCACCTCTGAATTCTGAGCCTCAATGGTTTATTAAAGTGTTATCAGCTGTTTTAACGGCAACGTCTAAATTAACATTTTTTCCATCTAACATCTCTCTGCTTATCTCACCATTCAACATTTGTTCTATTTTTACTTCTCTATCAAGTAGTCTTTCAAGGAATTCATCCAACAATTTTTTGGACTCGTTCTTACCAAACACAGTCTTAAAAACAAAGTCTTTTAATATACCATTCTCATTATTCTCTTTAGTCCACATTTAATTACCCTAGTTTACCTTTTTCACTATTCATAACCCCATCATATCATTTACATCTTGATAGAAAATGAATTTTTAATAAGAACGTTTCAAATAATATTGATTTCAAAATCAAAGGTTTAAATAGTATTATAATTTTTTTAGATAATATTATATAAATATTACTAATTAAAAAAAATATATACCAAAAACTTTACACTCTCGATTTCCCTAAATCGTCTTAATCAATAACTGAAGACTTTTTTAAAAAAAACTTATTTTTCCATTGATCATAAAAGTGAATTCATGAGAAATTTACTCTCATCCTTAAATTTACCTCTCGTTCATCCATATTATGAATTTAAAGGAATCTATTTTTCTTTGCTGCCAAATACAACCAATAAACTCTTTAAATTTATATTTATTATCTAAATAAATTTTATAAATTAAAATAGCTATTTTAATAAAATAAATTAATATTAAATGGTTATCTTAAAAAGTTTGCGTTGTACAATCAGTACGCATCTAAGCCTATTAAACAATAAAAATCTTATAAACCTATGTATTTGAATCTATAAATTTTAGATATCTTATTCGCTATATTTATATATTAGAAAATACAAAATTTTTGTTAAGTTTAGTTAAACCTAATTTTAGTTTTAATTAGGATGGTAGATTAGGTGATCAGACTACGTAATTTAAATAAAATAGTCTTAAAGCTAAACCAAATCCAACCAATTCAATACAATGAATAAAAACAAATTTCAAGATACATATTAAATCATTTTAAAATTATTAATGGTCAAACAATGAAAAAAGAAGAGTTTAATACTACAAAAAGTTTAAATGAGCTTAAAACTGGAGAAGAAGGAACCATAGTTTCCTACAATGATAACGGAGAAATGAAATTGAAAAGACATCTTTTAGGTATGGGATTTGTTAAAGGAGCGAAAATAAAATTAGAAAAAGTTGCACCTTTAGGGGACCCTATTAAACTAAAAATAAAAGGATATTCAATAAGTCTTAGAAAAAACGAAGCAAAAAATATAGAAGTGGGAGTGAACTAAATTATACTCCACTAAACATAGTTTTATTAACATGACGAACTATAGCAAACAACTCCAACACCATGAACCATCAAGTGGTCATGAGCATATTAAAATAGGGCTGGCTGGAAATCCCAACGTTGGAAAAACCACGTTGTTTAATCATCTGACGGGTTTACATCAGCACGTTGGGAATTGGCCTGGAAAAACCGTTGAAAAAGCAGAAGGTCACTTAAAACATGGAAAATATACGATCGATATCGTTGATCTTCCTGGAAACTACGCATTGAGTGCCCACTCAATTGAAGAAATCGTATCCAGAGATTTTATTGTTGATGAAAGTTCTGACGTGATCGTCAACGTTCTTGATGCCAACAACCTGGAGAGAAATCTGTATCTTACAACACAAATGATGGAACTTGGAGCAAATTTAGTCATAGCTATTAATATGAACAAATTTGCTAAAAAAAGAGGTTATAGAATTGATATGGAAAAATTGTCCATATTATTAGGAATACCAGTTGTTGAAATCGAAGCACGTGATGATGTTGGAAGAGAAGAACTATTAAAAGCTGTTGAAAATGCTAAAAAAAATCCTATCGATGGTAGTAAAAAGTTGGTATATGGAACAGAAATACAGGATCATCTATTAAAACTTCAAAACATAGTTGAAGAAGATGAAAGTCTGTTAGATACCCCTCCTTCATGGACGGCTATTAAACTCCTAGAAAACGATGAGGTAGTTAAAGAAAAGGTTGAAAAATCCATCATCAAAGATAAAGTGCTCAAAGAAGTAGAAAAACTTAACAAACATTTTCATGATGTATTTAATGAAAGTTCAGAAGAGGTAATCGCCAACAATAGATACGCCTTCATTGATGGGTTATTAAATGAAGTTGTAACTCGACCAGAAGTTGAAGCTCCAACGATAACAGAAAAAATTGATAAAATTGTTATTAATAGAATTTTAGGACTCCCAATATTTTTAATCATAATGTGGCTAATTTTTCAAGTAACATTTGCAATAGGAACACCATTACAAGAACCTTTTGAGTACATATTTTCTATTGGTGGAGATTTAGTCCCAAAAATCTTAGGAGAGAATATTTACTCCTCATTCATCGTCGATGGTTTAATCAACGGTGTTGGTGGAGTTCTTGTATTTATACCACTAATATTTTTAATGTTTTTAATGATCAGTGTTCTTGAAGATTCAGGATACTTAGCAAGAGCAGCTTTTGTTATGGATAGAGTTATGCATAAATTTGTAGGACTACATGGGAAATCATTTATTCCAATGATTCTTGGTTTTGGTTGTGGTGTTCCTGGAGTAATGGCAACAAGAACCATGGAACATGAAAGAGACAGAATACTCACCATGTTATTAATTCCATTTATGTCCTGTACAGCAAGATTACCCATTTATACACTATTTGTTGGAGCGTTCTTCACCGCATACCAAGGTGAGGTCATATTTTCACTATATTTCCTTGGAGTAATTGTAGCTATCATAGTGGCAACCATTCTTAAAAGAGTTTTATTTAAAGGAATTACAACTCCTTTTGTCATGGAGCTACCTACATATAAATTACCTTCTCTTAAAGGTGTTCTAATCCATACCTGGGAGAAAACCTATGGATTTATTAGAAAAGCAGGCACCATAATCCTTGCAACTTCAATAATAATATGGTTACTAAGTAGTTTCCCAGCAGGTGTTGAGTATGGATCGCATGAAAGCGTAATTGGGCAAATTGGAAACGTGGCAACTCCAATATTTGCACCGCTTGGTTTCGGTTACTGGCAACCGACAGTAGCACTAATTTTTGGTATTGTAGCCAAAGAAGTTATTGTTTCAACATTTAGTTCTTTATTTGGAGTAGTTGAGGATGGTTCAGGAATAGGATTAGCTCTGCAAGGTATATTTACACCATTAACCGCATTTGCTTTCTTAGTGTTTGTGTTGTTGTATGTACCATGTTTTTCATTTTTAGCCACCGTGAAAAAAGAATCCAACTCATGGAAATGGCCCTTAATATTATTATCCGTCACCATAATAACAGCTTATACTACCTCTTTCATCGTTTACCACCTGGGACTTCTTATAGGATTTCATTAATTGATTATAGATTATAGATGTCTATTAATTTTATTAACCATCAACCGAAAACCACAAGACTTATAAGCCATCAAATTTAAACTATACTATGTAATATTTATATATAAAATTCTCAAGGTGATTGAATGGAAGAATACTTAGTATATGAAGAAAAAGCAAGTAGAGTAGAACTATTCATAAGGATCGTTTACTCACTCATATTAGGAATCATATTATCTCTCTATGGACTAGTAGCCAACATAGTCATCTGCATTCAATGGATATTAATACTGATCCTAGGAAAAAGAGTGGAATCTTTAAACAATTTTGTCGTAGGATATTCAAAATATACAATTAAAGTTTTAGGATACTGTTTGTTAGTAACCGATGAAAGACCATCCTTATCTTTTGACTCATTTAAGGTGTTCTTAGAAAAATAAATCCATAATTAACCTATCAATATGATTCCAACTATAGCACCAGATAAGGTTCCTAACAAGTTAACATGTTCATTGTTAATTAACCCTCTTCTCTCAAGAACTGCGCCAAATATACTATCCATAAAACACCCAATAAACCCTGAAATAATGGCTATTTGAATAGCTAATAATGGATTCGGAAGTATTCCCAAAGTAAATGAGGCAAAACCAATAACACCAGCCCCAATAACACCAACAGAAGTTCCTAAAATAGAAACAGCACCATCAGTTCCTGGTTTAACAGTTCTAAAAGTAGTCAACAAACGAGGTTTCTGCAAAACACCAATTTCACTTGCCATAGTATCGGCGGTAGCAGTAGCAATTGCACCTATAAATCCACCAACAAATGGGATATAATGTCCATTAAATACAATCCCACCAAATGCAGCCATTATAAAAGCAACTAAACCATTAGAAATAACATTTTTAGCCGTTCTTTTCCGTTCATAAGTCCCTAATTTTTGTTTATATTCCTTCGCATATCTACTCGCATAGAGACTTAAAATCAAAAACATTAAAATCAAAATCAACCAAGATATACCAGCCTTAAAAAGAATTATAACTCCCATGAAGATCATGAAAATAGAACCTAAGAGATCTAAGGACTTCCTACGATATGTTATAATTCCTATAACAATTAAAGCAAAAGTCCAGGTTAACAATGTGCCATCCATTTAATCACCGAAAATTCTATACCATTAGATTATTATCTATAGCGAAGATAAGCCAACTTTAATCATGTTCAAGGTTAAATGGTCTGTGTGCCTTGATCTCTATAATACAATATTAATTCAAAAAAAAGTTATGAAAATAGAATTTGGATTAAATATCGTGACCTTAATCCAATATCTTACTTTTAATGATCTCCACTCTTTTAAGAGGATATATCTTTTTAATTCTATGATAAATCTCGGAGGCCAATCTTCCATTAACAGAATTTTCTAAAATATTCTCAAAATCTCTTTCCTTAGATTTCTCTTCGATCATTTCAATTATAGTTTCTCTCATGTACTTTTGTTGAGAAGTTTTAGCTCTTCTTGTTGTAATGGCTAAAACATGTAATTTTATTTTAACATCATCCGTTGTTTTAATAACAACAGGAGCATCTATTCTACTTGTACCCCTTCTAATCATACTCCTAACATAATCCGTTGTAATCTGATGACCAATAAACTTAGTGTTAGCAACATCTCCTGCAACGTTATTAACTTCAAATCTTAGTTTTATGTATTGTTTAGAGTAATCTCCAGTTAACTCTCTCATAGTAACATCAACCCTTCTTCCAATGAGAAAATCAGGATCTCTTGATGGAGTTTCACCAATATCCTTATCACCAAATACCACAGGTGTTTTGATATTGTACCATGATTTTTCCTTCCATGTATCACGCACTCTTCTTCTCTTTGCCTTTGCCATATTATCATTTCCTCAATTTTCTTTGTAACTTCTTTAAGAAACACATTAGTTTCTAGTCTTTATTCAGTTGATATAAGAAATAATTTAAAGTATATGAACCAGAAAAAAATTGGTTCTTAATCCGCAATCT
Organism: Candidatus Methanovirga aequatorialis; assembly: GCA_031282205.1. Lineage (GTDB taxonomy): Archaea > Methanobacteriota > Methanobacteria > Methanobacteriales > Methanobacteriaceae > Methanovirga > Methanovirga aequatorialis. The sequence goes on from JAITEE010000086.1 coordinate 8,099, forward strand.
CAACCAACAATATAAAAATAATATATTATTTAATAAATTATATTATTTAATAAAATATTTCATTAGATATTAAAAATAGCTATTTAATAAAAATAATTGGAACAGAATCTTCTTAAATAAAAACAACCTATATCCGTAATATTTATAAATATCTAAACTATAAAAATAATATTTTTTTATAAAAACAATATCCGCCCATAAAGGTTAAGATAATTATTTATTTTATTCTATTTAAATGTTTTTATGATCACTACGTTACAACGATGAACGATTAAAATATTTGGATCCTAGATATTTGGAAAAAATTGAACACACTTGGTATCTTATTTACCATGTTTAAGTTAATTGTATCGTTGTTTTATAAAAGTACAAATTATATGATTTTTTAAATGAAAATTCTAAAAATTAAAGCTTTGATTTTTAATAGAAGAGAATTTAAACAGCTTCAAAATTATGTAAAAATTGACTTCATGAAAACATTGTAAACAAGGTGTCTGATTTTCATGAAAATTTCACGACTTCTTTAAAGGTATTTCCCCATAAATAACAATCAATCATGACACTTCATTAAAAGTACAAATCATATGTGAATGATTTTAAATTT
>JAITEE010000090.1 GCA_031282205.1 Candidatus Methanovirga aequatorialis
CAAGGTGTCTGATTTTCATGAAAATTTCACGACTTCTTTAAAGGTATTTCCCCATAAATAACAATTAATCATGACACTTCATTAAAAGTACAAATCATATGTGAATGATTTTAAATTTAGGGTCTTAAAAATCGAAAGATTTAAATACTATCGGGATTATATATTTAATTAGTGATTAAAATGAAAATCCCGTTAAATCCTGATAAAAAAGACCCTATATGGATATTGTTTGGCAAAGTACTTAAAGTTATCGATTCTAGAACTTTTCAAGAAAAATTAGCTTGAAATGACTTAAAAAGGATTTAAAGCCATCAAATAATGTTAAAAATGATATTATTATCAATATTTTTTAAATTAGAGCCGAATAATGTTTACAATCAAGTGAATAGCAAGTTTAAGCTTTGTAAATTTCTTGGTATTGAAGACTTACCAAGAGTAGAACAAATAAAAGAGATTTATTCAACGTAGTAAGGATAAATACTTGGAATTAGCTTTAAAAACATTGAATAAACTACAATTTCAAAAAATAAGAAATATTAGGACTATAATAATTGTATTCAACTTCAATAACATTAGATTTAAAGTTCAGTGGGAAGTTTTTATAGTAAAGCAAATGTTTTACTGAAGACTATAAAAGAGCCTTTTCTACTAGTATTGGGCATTATGCAGGTTTTAAAATGACAATTGCAATGGATCAAAAGACTTGTAAACCATTGGCCATATTAGTACATGAGGGATCACTGCATGATAGTAAAATATTTGATGAAATCTTATTTGAACTTAAAAAAAGGAAAAACAAGGTAGAAAATTGAGGAATTTTTCAAATTTTAAAAATGAATTGGATTTAAAGGATATTTTGATCACCAATAAATCAGACACCTTGATACTAATAAATATAATTTACCTATATTTTCCTAAATTTATCCAACACCTCATCAACACCACTAAACTTCTCTTCAAGCAGCAATAATCTACTTTGAACAGTTTTAATATTTATTTAAGGTTTTTTATCTTTAAAAAGGACAAAAATTATCTATAGATATTAATATTTCCATCAAAACTTTTATTTTGATAAAGTTGTATCATTTAGAACTCTATTTTTAAATTAAACATTATAAGTCCCACTTCTCTTTTACATCATCCAAAACTACTCCATCAGGAATATAATCTTTAACCAACCTATTAACAAATGTAGTGTAGAAATTATTCTCTGCAAATATTTCTTTAGGATTATTATCCACTTGGATACCACCATCAAATAACATGATACAACGATGACAATAGTTGGCTACAAAGGATAAATCATGACTTGCCATCACAATTGTCAAACCATTATTTTGTAAGGTTTGAAGTTTTTTTGCAAGACTATACTTTGATAATGGGTCAAGTCCTTTAGTCGGTTCATCCAATATCAAGACATCAGGTTTTTTTATTAGTGCCTTTACTATAGCTATTTTTTGCTGTTCTCCTCCACTACAATCATAAGGATTTTGATCTAATAAATGTTCTATGTTAAAAAGCCTCAAAAGTTCTATGACTTCATTATTTAAATCTGTTTCATCATTTAATAAAAATTCTTGTTTTACTTTTTCTTTTGAAAAATGAATCATGGGATTTTGATACAGATAAGCCGATTTGATCCCTCTTTTTCGTGAAATTTTTCCTTTTATTGGTTTTAGTAGACCTGCCAACAGCTGTATCAGTGTCGTCTTTCCAGTGCCATTGCCTCCAATAATACCAAGAAATTCACCTTGTCTAATAGAAAGTTCAATATCCTTTAAGATTATATTTGCTTTATCATAAGCAAAATAAAGTCCATTAGATTTTATTAGTTCATCATTATCTAAAAAAGGATAATCGTCATTTAACAACGTTTTTTCTTTTTTTGGAAAAACTTCTAAATCGTTGGATATTTTATTTAATAGTTTTCTTCCCTCTCTTACACTTAAAGCTATTTTTTCATCTTTTAATTTAGGATACTTTTCACTTAGTAAGAAGTTTACCTTGGAAACATCTGGAAGATAAAATTTAAAAATATCATCCTTTATTGCCTTTTGAACCATGGTTTGAGTGTCACTAAAATATTTAACTGAACCGTCCTTTAGAAACACCACTCTATCCACAAAAGGAAAGATGTTATCAACACTATGTTCTGTTATCATTATCGTAATTGAAAATTCTTCATTCAGCCTTCTCAAAATTGTTAGAAAATCATAAGAGGCAATAGGATCTAATTGGGAGGTTGGTTCATCAAGTAACAATAATTTAGGTTTAAGAACAAGCAAAGAACAAAGATTTACCAGTTGTTTCTGCCCTCCTGATAACTCATTTACGTTCTTATAAAGTATGTTATCAATACAAAAAAATGCTGTCATCTCAGCTACTCTGTTTCTTATATCTTCTGTTGGCATCCCAATGTTTTCAAGAGGAAAAGCTATTTCTTGAATAACCGTATCCGTAACTAATTGACTATCTGGGTTTTGAAAAAGAAATCCAATATCTGTTGCAGATTGATTGTCATCCAAATCTTCAATGTCAATCGAGTCATAGGTGACTTTTCCTTTAAATTTTCCTGTAGGTATCAACTCTTTTTTCACGTTAGATAGCAGGGTTGTTTTCCCTGATCCAGATGGACCACAGAATAGTACGAAGTCGCCTTCTTCAACTTCAATGTTAATATTTGAAAGTATTTTCTTAGTTGAACTGATAAAACTAAAATTTTCAAAGTTAACTAATGCCAAACCATTTCCTCCTTAATTTCTAAGTAAATTAAAGGCAGCAATAGAAGTAAAAATGATAAGTAATAAACATCCAATGGGAATTGACTAAATGAAAAGTTAATGGTAGGATATATGGTTATTCTACCGTTACCATAAATTAAGCCAAGAACCGATAAGATGGCCGTTACTATTGTAAATGAAATAAATATTACATCAATCCTATTGATCCTATAGAACAAATAGCTTGTTCTCTTTGCAGTTTTATATCCTCTTGCTTTCATCGATTTTGCAGTTATCATAGATTCTTCAAAGGTCCAGGATATCATAACAATTAAACCGCTAACTAAATTTTTTATTTTGTTAACAAAACCTTTTTTGTCTGAATTTCCATTTTCAAAGTTATGCAACCTATTAATTTCCTCTAACCTGTAACTTAGCAAAGGTATGAATCTCAATGCCATTACCATTATTATTGAAACCGTTGGAAATTTTTTTGAGAATACGTAAAGTAAGTCCTGATAAGAGACAGCTTTATTAAATGAAGTAAAAGCGAGTAACATTAATATTAAACAAAAAGATAATATTACTCCATAGATTACTGATTCAAGAGTTATGAAATAATTATTCCACAGATATATTCTTGTGACTCCCTGATAAGACGTTAATGGATTAATAATAGCTATCATAGCACCCATTATTAAAAATCCTTTAATAGATCCCTTAAATTCTTTTTGAATTCCTTGTATTCTTATTAAAATAAGTATACAAACAGCGTAAGTCAAGTTATAGTAAGGATTAGTAAATAAAAATGCAAATAAGATCAGAATAACATAATAAATTATATATGTAATTGGATGAATTTTAGTCATTCTCATAATAAGCCCAAGTACTCAACTTTCAATAGGACGTTGTCCAATAGATATAGTATGATACCATGAAATGAAATATAAATATTATATGCCCTTTCTAATATATAAATGTTTCAACTAATTTTAATTTCGCTCAAGTAAATTTTATCAGACGTGAACATCAAAAAAAGTCATTTTGGATCTTCCAAAGTAATCATATTTTTAAATGATCACTAATAAAATCAATTAAATTTACAAGATAAAAAAAAAAAAAAAAAAAAATAAGATAGTCCTCTCTTAATCAACAATTTTGAATTTTTTCTCCAACAGTATAATAAAAATAAAGCCTATCAAAGCAATGATAAAGGTTATTATTAATGGTGTAAAGTTTGGAGAGTTAATTAAACCATCCTGAATTCTATCATAAGGCAGCCTTAAAGTACCAACCATAACCCCAATTAAAAAGCCCATTGTAATTTCCTTGTAATTTTCAAGAAGATAGTCCAAAAGTTTAGAAAATGATAATATTCCAATTGCAGCACCTACACAAAAGGTTACAATCTCGGTTAAATGAAAGTCATGAAGTGCATTGATCATATATTCATATTGTCCCAACAATAAAAGTAAAAATGCTCCTGAAATTCCTGGAAGGATCATAGCACAAATAGCTATCATTCCAGAGAAAAACAAAACAGTTAACGAATGATTAGTAGATATTGGATTTAATCCCACAAAAATATATGCTAGGACAAAACCTACCATTGAAACAATGGCTATCTTAACAGATATTTTAACGATATGAGTGTACAGTATGTAGGTCGATGCCAATATTAAACCTAAAAAGAAGGCGAATGTATAAACTGGATAAACCTCCATTAAATAAGATATCAACTTAGATAACGTGACTAAAGCAATGCCTATTCCTGATAACAAAGGTACAAACAATTTAAAGTCTATTTCATCAATTAATTTATCTTTAAATTCTGATAAATTACCTTGTAATAATGGTTTCATGAAATCAAACTTAATTCTTCCAATTCCATGTACCAACCTATCATAAATTCCAGTTATCAATGCGATTGTTCCACCTGAAACTCCAGGAATAGCGTCTGCACAACCCATACAAAATCCTCTAATAAAGATCAAAAAAAATTCTTCAATATCTACCTTCATAATACCAATTCTCTTTATTACATCTATATAGTTAACAACAATCATTTTTTTTTATCAAAAATATATAACTTTCTATTATAACTCCAATAAAGTAATTTAAAACAAATTTAATCAAAATGATATTTTTAATTAGTGTTACTTTTAAAAAAGTTGTTAAATTTTCAAAGAAAAATTTTATTAGTAATTTATATTTTTAAATTTAAATATTATAAAAAACTTTATTTTTAATTTAATTAATTATAATAATTTATTTTTATTTATAAATTATTTTTAACTCTTAAACGTTAGTGCGTACAATATCCAATTTTTAATCAAAATCCTATTTTTAAGATTCTGTTGATAAAACCAAATATGTTATACCAATAGCTATTGTTCCATAATAACGAGTGTAAGCAGCAATAAAATGAATATAGTGAAAATAATCCAACTTTTTAACGTGCTACGCTCGTTTTTTAATACTCTCCTTTCCTAAAGTTTTGGAACTTCTATATATCTTTTTGTTTTATCCTCATCCAATTATAAACCCCAATTATACTCATAGCAACACTGAACAATTCAATAAAAGCAACATTAAAGTTTTCAACAAGGGTGTTATTCAAAAACAATTGCAAAATAATTAAAAAATCCGAGATTATGAACATATAAAAAGTGAAAATGCTACGCCTCACTAAAAAAATCTCTCCAAAGACGTAACATACCATTGAAATGAAACCAATAGCCATTAAAATTAAAATCATTTATTCCATACCCCATTTATTCCATGCCCATGTTAACCATAGAGCGTCCTACGACCACAAGAACCAATCATGTATTACAAACCATGCTAAAATTTGATGAAAACATCCAAAACACGACCAACATTAAAATTATTTAATAGAACGACATCTTTGGAGCAAAAAATAAGAGTGATGATGCAGGGAACGGGATTCGAACCCGCGAAGGGACTAACCCAATAGGCCCTCAACCTATCGCCTTTGACCACTCGACCATCCCTGCTGAAAGTTTATTGTCTGTAAATAAAAAATAGTGTTGAGTAGACTATTTGAAAAATCTAACTCAAATCATATCTAAAACTCAAATTATATTTGAAAATAGGTTTAATCTATTAAAAAATATAACAATTCAAATTATCTAGTCTATAATATTTAAATGTTTTTATTATTTTACCATTAAAATCAAATTTATTATCAAAATTAGAAATTTTATGCTGAAAACAGTTAAAATTGGAGAGGTGGACAAAAATCTAAATTTTAAAATTAAAAAGCTCTAAAAATGCTTTAATTTAGAAAATAAGAAAATTTTTTCTTAAAAAAATTAGTTTTGGCCACAACTCATTTGATTAAAAAAAATAATATAAATTTAAATTATATTATAAACAACAGCTATTTTTTCTTAATAGCTTTTTCAATTTGTTTAATTGCTTTATTAGCTGCTTTTTTAAAGTCTTTATTTTTTTCTTTTCTTCTTGCTTTTTTAATTGGGTCTATTGCCTCTTCAACTTCCAAATCTCCAAGAGACCTAATGGCTGCAAGTCTCACACCCCAATCATCATCATTCATTGCATCTGATATTAAATCTATATGTTCAACTGCCTCAAGCTCACCAAGAGATCTTACCGCAATCTTTCTAATGCCCCAGTCCACATTATCCAAACAATCAACAAAATAATCTGTGGCTTTCTTACTTCTAGTTTCTTTTAAAGCAAACGAGGCAAATTTTTTAAAATCGCCTTCTTCTTTATCAACCGTGACTATTAAAAAGTCAGCAGCTAATTCACCCATATCCCCTAATATTTTAGCCACTTTATGTTTAATAAGAGGATTTTCATCCTTTAAAGTTTCAATTAATGGTTGTATTATCTTTTCATCTTCAATTCCCTCTAAGTTATTAACAGCCCACATTCTTACTTCAACATCCTCGTCATTTAACTTAGATATTGCATCATCAATCGATAGTCTTTCGTTCATAATCTCACCTAAATGTTGTCTACAATCATTTCTCTTCTTTAATTTTTTCTTCAAATATGTGCCCACATTTATCACATGTGATGGATTCCAATTCTGCATGTGCCCTATGTTCATCAAGGAATTTTCTTTTCGCAGTTTTATCTGTGGTTCCGCATTTAGGGCATTTTGCTAACAGTTGCTCAAGTTTCATGGTTAAACCTACTTTATCTTATATCTCTCCATTGATCTCAAAAGTTTCGCCAGGATTTAAAATGACGACATCAATTTTTGGATTTAATTGTTTAACAAAGTTAGAAAATATTATTGGATCTTGTTCTATTGGTGGAAACGTGTTGTAATGCATTGGGATGGCTATTTTTGGAGAAAACCAATTAACAGCCAATGCTGCTTCAAATGGCCCCATAGTAAATTTTCCTCCAATAGGAACTAATACAACGTTAGGTTTATATATTGCTCCAATTACTCTCTCCATATCTGAAAATAAGCCTGTATCTCCACAGTGTAAAATTTTAGTTCCAGATTCAGATTCTATTAAATAGCTACAGGCAACACCACCAGGAATTATCTCCTCTGTGAAGTCAATATCTGCAGAATGTCTAGCTTCAAGCATGGTGATTTTAACATCATTAATGAATATAGACCCTCCAATATTCATCCCAATAGATTCTAAACCCTGTTTAGAAAGGAATAATGATATTTCATGAGTAGCAATACATTTAGCACCAGTTCTATTGGCTATTTCCATCGCGTCTCCAAAATGATCCGAGTGTCCATGGGTCAATAAAATATAATCTACGTCTATATCTTCAACAGGAATATTGGTCGAAGGATTGTTACCAATAAAAGGATCTACAATAAATTTTAAATTATTTTCAGTTACTATCTCAAATGCTGAATGTCCTATCCATTTAATTTCCAAATTATCACCACATCTATTTTAAGTTTTATATGCCAATTATTTTATTCATATAACCATCAAAAAATGTCTTTAAAGTTCTTCTGAAATTTTCCATAACAAATCGAAGCCATCTTTAACTGAATCTATCTCTCTTTTTTCATTGAAAATAGCTCCAATACCTAACCCAGAGTTAAGAGGCTCTGAAAGTACTAATGCATAGTCATCATCAACAATAACATTAATTGAATCAACAGTGTCAACCGTTTTAATTGATATATTCTTATTCTTCAAAAGAGAAGATACAATAAAGGAGTAAGAAATATCTTTAACATCGAATTTCTCAACCACTATTCTTGCACTTAAATAATCCAAAGTAAATAAAAATTTGTTAGATAAAGATTTTAAACTAGGAATTTCAATAGCTATTTCCTTTTTCACCTCTTTAGACAATTTTTCTAATGCTTCGTTGAATCTTAAACATTTATCACCACAAAGAACATGTGTTTCATTAAGTTCATCCATAAAGTTCTGATGACCATCCTTTTTCTTTAAATCCTCTCTGATCATCTCGTTCAAAATTTCTTCATTCACCAAATCATTATTTTTTGGAATATTCGAACCATTGTGGTCATCCATGCCACTAGATCTGTTTAAGTTATAGTTCCTTGGAGTGGGTCTATTTAAACTGGTGTTTTTTGAAGTAGAGTGATCTAAAGTACCTACATTTTGAATAGGATCAGGTATAAGTTCATTTGGATTGTTTAAATTAGAATCGTTTTCAGAATTGCCATCTGCCAACATTTTTTTTAATTTAATTAATTCGACATCTTCTTTTTTTTCAAGACCCAACGTTTTAGATAACTGATTAATAGGGATAGTAGGCTTAATTTTACTTAATTTTCGTGTTTTAAAAGAATCCAAATTCTTTTTCACAGGTTTTCGAGTTATGCTGGATGGCCTCTCATAGTTAGGAGTGAAAACAAATGGAGTTGATATTCGCTGCGATTTAAATTTTTGTGGCTTAATTTTAGAGTTATTGAATAAATTTAATTTTGAATTAGACAAATTAGATTTATTATTGGAAGATCTATGAAGTCTTGATTTGTTAATGGCTTTAGACCTTGAAAATTTAGGAAACCTCACATTCATTTTAGGTTTAGATGAACTTTTTTCATTATCCATCTGCACTTTATCCAGTATATCATTTTCATTGGAGTTGTTCTCTTTTTTAGGGGAAATATGTTCTAAATTTCGTGGATAGCGATTAAAAGTAGCATGAGGATATTTCCTGTTAATGTTACCTTTAAACAAACCTGTAAATACTAAGCACACTCCAAAACCAATGACCATGAGCCCTAAATAAATAAAGATATCTTTAATATGAAGAACAACCATTTCGTAGGTGACAACCGCACCTAAAAATAAAAATATTGTTCCCTTAATTATTGATCCATTCTTTTTTGACATAAAACACCTTAGACAGATTAAATAAAGCAATATTCAACAGTTTGATTAAATAACACCTTTTGTGCTTGGAATTTTGTCATGTTCTATTCTTGTTCCTTCTTTTAATGCCCTTCCAAAACTTTTAAAAAGAGATTCGACCTTGTGATGATCGTTAGCCCCTGTGACCTTAACGTTAATATTTATTTTAGCCGCTGCTGCAAAGGATTCAAAGAAGTGAGATATGATCTCAGAAGTCATATCACCTATTTTGTAGTTGTTAAAGGAAATATCGACCAAGCTATAACTTCTACCACCAATATCAATGGCCACAGTAGAAAGTGAATCATCCATCGGAACGATTGAATGAGCCATTCTTTTTATCCCTTTTTTATCACCAAGAGCCTTTAAAAAAGCTTCACCTAAAACCATTCCAACGTCTTCAATTGTATGATGATCATCAATATCTATATCCCCAACAGCTTTAATATCCAAATCAAAAAAGCTATGTTTTGAAAAAGATTCAAGCATATGATTAAAAAAGTTAACTCCTGTATCAACGTTGTAGTTACCGTCCCCATCTAAATTAATTCTAATCTTAATATCCGTTTCAGAAGTTTTTCTTTCAATTTCAGCCATTCTACTCATTCAATCACCATCTACCCTATAAATCATCTTCGTGAGGTTCATTATTTCTTTCAGCTTTATCATCTTCAGGAGCATTCCTATCAACAAATATAGCTCCAGTAGGACATTTTGAAGCACATATAGTGCATAAATGGCAGTATTCCAAATTTGAGGCATGTGCAATTTTATTTATTGACCAAATTATCTCTCCTTTTGGACAAATATCTTTACAATCTCCACAAGCAATACATTTGTCCTCATCAACATAGATTCGTAATATTTAAACCCCACCTTAAAACCCATCAATGAAAAATCATACAATAAAGGTACGTTGGCTGGTAAGCAACACCTCTTTAGAACCAATAAAAAAAACGTTGGTTAAAGATTAACTCTCATAGATAGATCATAACTTTAACATCGCAACAGCCATTGCTTTAAATCCAATATAAACTTCTTTACCTAACTCCAATTCTAAATCATCAGAAGCAAGTCTTGTAATGTCGCAGTAAATTCCAACATTCCCTACATTTATCCTTATTCTAAACATGTTATCGATAAGCTGCATCTCGGTGATGATTCCTTTAAGAATGTTTCTAACACTTGATCTATATGGTTCAAGCATTACAAATACACTATCATAACCAATCAATGCCAAAACTTTATCTCCAACGTTGAATTCTTTTTTTATTGGTAAAATCAACTTAAAATCATTGAACTCAATTTCCATCATGTTATTATTGTTATCAATATTACTAACAATAGTCTCAATCTCATTTAATCCTTTATGAAGTTCAATTATAGCGTTGATTACTTTACATTTTTTTAAGATTTTCTTCCCTTCGGATGTAAGATGGGTGCTTCCGCCTCCACCTTTACCACCTTTAAATGTTTTAACAACCTTAATATTCAGATTATTTTCTATATCCCCAATATAGTTTAAAGCAGATCTGTATGAAATCTTAACAGTTTTCGATGCTTCACTCGTTGAATCATAATTGTTGATCTCATTTAAAAGGTTAAATTTTTTAGCACTCAATAAATACTCTTTTCCTTTCCAAAAAAGGTTATAAGCAGGAACCACTTTAATCCCTTCAGTTAACTCATTTGAACCCTTTATTTCAATTTTATCTTCTGAAATATTATCAACCTCACTGAAATATTATCAACCTCATTTTTAATATATATCTATTAATATAACAAGATGCCTATTAAATATTTCCTTTCATATATAAAATATAGATGAATTTTATATAGATGAATTTTATATAGATGAATTTTATATAGATGAATTTTATATAGATGAATTTTATATAGATGAATTTTATATAGATGAATTTTATATAGATGAATT
>JAITEE010000136.1 GCA_031282205.1 Candidatus Methanovirga aequatorialis
AAAGTTTGTCAATTTAAAATTAATTAATATCCAATATAATCTACTTAAATTTAATTTAGAGAATTTTTATAAGAAATAATTGGACTAATAATTGATAGATGTTACCATTATCACTATAAACTATATTATTTTTAATTAATTTTTATTTAAATCTTGTTGATTATTAAAATAACTATTAAACTACTTTTATTTTTTAAAAATATTAGTTATAATTTATTTAATTAAAAATTTAATAGTTATAATGAATTATTAAAGATTTCATTACCTACAAACACTATTTAATACACAACATTTAGAAAAATATCTCTCATGAAGGGTTTGCTTTGCCAATGAAGATTTTAGATAATAAAAAAGATTTTGTATACACAGAGTTGATGGACAATATTAAAAAAGGTGCTAAATTATCTGTAGTTTCTGCTTATTTTACAATTTATGCGTATTATGAATTAAAAAAAGAATTTGACACCATTGATAACTTGAGATTCATTTTTACAGAACCTATTTTTTCAAAAAGTAAGGAGAAAGATGTTAGAGAGTACTACATTGATAACATTAGGCGTAAAGATATTTTTGGTAACGAGTTTGAACTTAAGCTTAGAAATGAAATGACTCAAAGTTCAATAGCTAAGGAATGCTCTAATTGGATAAAAAAGAAGGTAGAAGTAAGATCTTTTAAATCAAATAACACGTCACAACCGAGAATGATTCATGTTGAAAATGGAGATGGATCATCACTCTGTATAAATGGAACCTTTGATTTTACAACCGATGGATTGGGAATAACTCCTTCAAATCGTATGGACAACAGCACGGCTACCTATGATGAAGATTTCAACACAGGATTTTTGAAGGTGTTCAACGACAAATGGGAGAATGAATTAGAACTAATTGATGTTAAAAAACAGCTATTGGAAGAAATGGAAATTATTTATAAGGAGAATTCAGGGGCGTTTATTTACTTTGTTACAATGTACCACCTTTTTAAAGACTATCTTGGTGAATTAAACGAGGAAAATATAGTTAAAGAAAGAACAAATTTTAAGGAAACTCAAATATGGAAAAAGTTATATAAATTTCAAAAAGATGCGGTAATTGGAGCTATTGATAAAATAGAAAGATATAATGGCTGTATTATTGCCGATAGTGTTGGATTAGGTAAAACCTTCACGGCTTTAGCCATTATAAAATATTATGAACTTAGAAACGATCGTGTTTTGGTACTTGTTCCAAAAAGGTTAAGAGACAATTGGACGATCTACGCTCAAAACGATAAAAGAAATATTTTTATCGATGATAGATTTGGATACGATGTTTTAAATCATACAGATTTAAGTCGTGAAAAAGGGGATTCTGATGGTATTAATCTTAAGACGATTAATTGGGGTAACTATGATTTGGTGGTAATTGATGAATCCCATAATTTTAGAAACAATCCTGCTCGTAAAAATAGAAAAACAAGATATGAAAAGTTGATGGATGATATTATCAAATCGGGTGTTAAGACCAAAGTTTTAATGTTGTCTGCAACCCCAGTGAATAATAGAGTTCGTGATATTAAAAATCAGATTTATTTTATTACAGAAGACAAAGACAACGCTTTAGAAGATGTTGGAATTAATAGTATTAATTACACCTTAAAAATGGCTCAAAAAACTTTTAATGATTGGTCAAAACTTGATGAAAATTATAGAACAAGTAATACATTTGTTGATATGATGGACATGAATTATTTTAAGCTATTGGACACCTTAACCATTGCAAGATCCCGTAAACATATTGAAAAATACTACAACTTGGATGAAATTGGAAGATTCCCCGAAAGAAAAGATCCTTTGAATGAGTACTGTAACATTGATAGAGAAGGTATTTTTCCTCCAATTAAGGAGATTGATAATGAGATAAAGAGACTTACTTTAGGTATTTACAGTCCTATTAAATACCTACTACATGATAAAAGAGAAGGTTATGAAATTAAGTATGATACTTATATTGATAGTGGGTCTCGTCTTAAACAGATTGATCGTGAGACTCAATTAGTTAAACTTATAAGAATAGGCATGTTAAAACGTTTAAAGAGTTCTATTCACTCCTTTAAATTGACTACAGAAAAGATTTTATATAAAATAAAAGTGGTTTTAGAAAAAATTGAAAAAGGAGATACAGGCTACGACTCGGATCTTGATATTAACTTAATCGACCCTGACGACCTTGAGTTCAATGACATGATGATCGGATCAAAACAAAAAGTTTTACTTAAAGATATTGATTTGATTAAATGGTCTGGAGATTTAAAGCTTGATAGAGAAAAATTATAACATATTTTAGAAGAAGTTCGCCATATTACACCTGAAAGAGATGAAAAATTAAATAGATTAAAGGAAATCATATTTGATAAGGTTAACAATCCTATTAACAATAATGAAAATAAAAAAATAGTTATTTTCACGGCTTTTACAGACACTGCTAAATATTTATATGATAATATTTATAAATGGGCTTTAAATGATTTAGAATTACACTCAGCGTTGGTTACAGGTTCAGGAAATAATAAAACCACCTTAAAATCTGTAAAATCAAATGATATCGATGATGTTTTAACTAATTTCTCCCCAATATCTAAAGAACGGGCAAAAATTTATCCTGAACTTACAGAAGAGATTGATATTTTAATTGGAACGGATTGTATATCTGAAGGACAAAATCTTCAAGACTGTGATTATTTAGTTAACTATGACATCCATTGGAATCCAGTTCGTATTGTACAAAGATTTGGAAGAATAGATAGAATAGGCTCAAAGAATAAACATATTCAACTACACAACTTCTGGTCTAATATGGAGTTAAACGAGTACATCGATTTAAGTGGTCGTGTTGAAATTAGGATGGTTATGGTTGATTTATCTTCAACAGGAGATGATAATCCTATTGTAAATGAACCAATTGAAAGTTATCAAGCTGTTAAAACTGAGATTGGATATAGAGAAAAACAACTGCAACGTTTAAAAGATGAAGTAGTTGATTTAGAAGATGTTTCTGGTGGAATATCGATTACAGACCTAACCTTCAATGACTTTAAAGTGGAGTTGATGGAATATCTAAAAGGACATAAAAAAGAATTAGAAGAAGTTCCAAATGGTATCTACTCTATAGTTGAAATAGATGAAGAATTTAAGGAGGATTTAAAAGAAGGAGTAATATTTTTACTTAGACAAACAAGAGGAACAGCTGACTCTAAAGATCAAAATCCACTAACACCATACTACTTGGTCTATGTTAATGAAGATGGGACAACAGCCTTTAATTACACAAGCTCTAAAAAGATAATGGACTTTTATAAGAAACTATGTTCAGGAAAAAAAGAGGTATTTAAAAAACTTATTTATGAGTTTAATAAAGAAACGAAAGATGGAACAAAGATGGAAAGATATTCCGACCTTTTAAAAATAGCTATTGAAGGAATTTTAGGTAAAAAAGAAGCTATTGGTAAAAAATCAGTGTTTACTAAAGGTGGAACAACTCCAGTAAGAGGAAACATGTCTGGAGTTGATGAGTTTGAACTTGTTACGTTTTTGATATTGAAATAAAATATTTTTATGTATTTAAAATTAAAGTCATTGTTATCTATAAATTTGTTATAGTACATACTTATTTAGCTATTTTACTTGATATATTCATCAAATTATAATTAAGTATTTTTTAGGTTGTTATAATGAAAATAAAAGAAATTTTAGACGTTCCTGAAAAATGTTTCGTTGGAACTCCAATGTCTAAAAAAGATTTTTATGATCACGCTCAACTAAAAACGAGAGATATAAAAATATTTACAGACATAATTGATAAAATCACATGGGTCTATGCACTACAAGAAGAAAATATAAGAATAACCCCATATAAAGACAATTTAAGAGATTATACTGAAGTTCATGTTTATAACGTCTCTTTAAAAACCTATAAAGAAGGAAAAACAGATAAAAGTATAGATAGAATAGCTGATATAATTTTAAGAACAATTCCATATCCCATGATACTCGTTTTTCAATATCAAAATGAAATTAAGTTACACGTTTCCCATATAAAAGAACATTTGTCAGATTCCACTAAAATAACCTTGGAAGGATCAATCTCAACGGACTGGATAGATCTTGATAATTTAGATGAAATAGATAAGAAGCTGTTTGATTCATTAAAGTTAGAAAACCTAAACTTTAGTCATTTTTACAAGTTTTACAGTGATATAGTTGATAACATTAATATCTACAACGCCTCCAAACTTGTTGGGAGAGATTTATCAGTTAGAATGAAGTTATCTCCAGATGAGATAAAAACTATTCAAGACGAAATAGCTAATAAAAATAGAGAGATAGAGTTAAAAAGAAATCAAATCCGAAAAGAAACTTAATTTAATAAACAAGTTGAGATAAATGTTGAAATCACTAATTTAAAAGAGAAAATTGAATGTTTGAAGAATAAGATATTATAAAATATAGGGTGTTAGATTTTTACATTTCAGCGAGGCTTTGTAGCGTCTTGTTATCTGGAGTTAACTTTGATATTATCAGCCCTGCTAAAAGTACACTTAAAAAAGTGTTCTTTGCAGCTG
>JAITEE010000006.1 GCA_031282205.1 Candidatus Methanovirga aequatorialis
TATTAATGAAATTCAATATTTATTAAAAATTATTTATTTTGAATTTAAATCATAATTAAAAAATTTAAAAAAATCTGAAAATTTTAAAATATTGGGTTTATAAAAATCTTCGTCATATAGAAGTATCATGAAATTTAAATTGTCATGACAGTAGTCTTTTATAAATTGATTTTGAGACTTCTATTGAATAATTTTCTCTCATTCTTAAATTGCCTACTATAGAGAAGAAAATTTTACTGACCTCAGCTTCATGAACATCTACGTTGGTTTGCATTTCATAGATCTTCTTACTAACATTTTTGATTATATGTTTTGCTATTGCTTCCTCAGAGGTGACCAAAATTTTCCAATTTTCATTCTTCAATGGATCAAATTCAATTAGTTCATTGTTTTCCCCTACAAATAACCATCTTCTAATATATTCATCTAATATTGCAACTAATTCAGCATTTTTAACTTGTATTATTGGGAAATTCTTAGTTTTTCTTTTAACAGGTTGCATCATGGTGGTTATAACGTCGATGATCTTAACAATGAATTCGTTGTAGCTGTTTGCAGTAAATAATGGAGATATATCATATTTAACATCATATTCTCCAAATTGTGTCCCCACGGTGAGCTCGTGACCAATGAAAGTTTCACCACCTTTTCCTTTAATCGTTTCTAAGGTTGAAAATGGAAGATTATATGATTCAAGGCTATCCAATGTCAAATCCTTTTTTGATAAGATCTCTTCTCTTTCACGAAGAATTATGGGCCAATAAAAGTCATAACTTTTGTAATCATCTCTTAAACCAACTGTAATCATGTCTCCTAAAACTTTCCTTCGATCTATCTCTTCACTATACTCAACGACCATTTCTCCATCGATAAATGTTTCATAGAATTCTTCAAATGCTGGGTGTTCAACTATACTTAATAAATCCAAGTGATTTTCAGGTTCTTTTTTCTCAATCAAAACTTTTCTTCTCATTTCTCGTTTAATATCTTCAAATGCTGGTTCTCTCCACATCAACCTTAAACCACGCCCTATTGTTTGTTCTAACAATATTGAAGCTTCAGCTGATCTTAGTGGAACTATAACAGAAATGTTGTTAACATCAAATCCTTCACGAAGCATTAAAACGGAAATTATAACCTTGGGTTTATCATAGTCATCGATGTTAAACAGCTTTTGTTTTATTTCCTTCCACTCTTTTTCATCAACTTCACCCTTTCTATTTGAATGAATCTCCATCATGTCATCTTCCAATAGCCCAATATCTTTTACTAAAAATTCATGGACGTAGGGAGCAACTTTTGTATCTTCACATATTACCATCATTTTAGGGTGTTTACCTTCTTTTGAGAATTCCTCATTTAAAATGTTTAATTTGGTGATTCCAGCTCTTAACATTAATTTTTGTCCCTCACTTAAACCAAGCACCTTTTTTCCATCATCATCCTTAATAGCTTTAAAATCTAAGTTCGTCGTAGCTATTTCTTTTCTCTTATCGATAGCTATCATTTTAACTAAACCTTTATGGATAGCTGTTTTTAAATCAAAATCAATTATCACGTGGGGGAAGTAATGTTTCACTGGAGTTTTACCTCCAGTTGAATTGTAAGGTGTGGCTGAAAAATCAATCTAAATGAAATTGGTCTTTTTGGGTCTTGAAATGGCATTCAAACTTTTTTGCCATTCCACTTCAAATATCTCACCGTTTCTTTTGATTTCATGAATGTGATGAGCTTCATCGTTAAAAACCACCAAATCATTAAGTTCGCTCAGATAATCTACTTCATTTCCTTTTAAGAACTTGTTGTCCAATGAATCCAATGTATTTCCACCAGTTTTACCTGGTGATATTGGAAGAACCTTTTTAATCACCTCAACAGGATCATTTAATGGAGATTCAACCACAACTTCCTCCTCCACACCAGCCAACAGGTGCCAGTTTGTAATGGCTATTAGACCATCACCAGTAACTTTAGAAGATATTTCCTCTTTTTCAGCAACAGAAGATTGAATGAAACTTAAAATCCTATCTCGATAGTTTGAAGGAATAAACAATTCTTCAAATTTTTTAAAATCTGAACTTTCAAAGTCTCTATTCCCATCCTCTCTTTCCTTGCCTAAAAAAGCATCTAAGAGTCTATTGTACACAATCAATCCTGGAGCCACAAATAAAAAATTTTTGGAAAAGGTTCTATCCCCACTGTTTTTTTGTAAATAAAATTGTCTTCCATTTCTTTTGTATTTAGATATTGCCAGATCAAAATGGCATTTAAAACCCAAGTTTTTCCAGTCCCAGTCGCCATTTTAACTGCATACATTGGATGCTGATACTTTTCTTTACTTAAATCTCCAATATCCATTCTTTGTAAAATTTTTGAGTCGGTTTCAAGGTATAGATCCATTAAATTCTTTGTTTTCCGCACTTCATGAAGATAGATAATATTTAAAATAGCTTGTTTTTGACCTTCATGAAAATTAATATCTCTGTTGTCACAAAACGCTTCATCAAACCAAAATTTAAGTAAATCTTGTGTCGTTGGACTGACCCTATTTAAAAATGAACCATTCTCCCAAGATTCATTAACGGTGTCAGATAAGATTTTAGCCATTTCAAGTGGATTAGAACCCGTTCCTTTAATTTTTTTCGCCATAATAAATTCTCCGTTTATTTAGATTTTATAGTGTTTTGTAAAATTATTTTTTATAGGCCTTTAACTAAAGTTTGCAAGAAATCAAATTGTTTTAACTCTCATGAAAATTGTCTATTTAAGATTTTATAAATTAAAATAGCTATTTTAATAAAATATTTATAAATAAACATTTATTTAATAAAAATAAACTAATATTAAATGGTTATTTAAAAAAATTAAAATATTTTATAAGGTTCAAAACTTGCAAACTTAACTTTCATGCCTAGCCTATAATCATAATATAATAGCTTATTATAGTGATAACTGAAAGGTTTATAAATAACAATTTATATACTATATAATATGAATTTTAGAGATTTTAAATCATGGCATGCTCCAAGTATTATTAAAAGACCATCTAGTCAAAAAATACTCATCAAACATCTAAGTATATATGAAATCATTCACCTAATTAAACATGATCCTGACAAAGAAGTTGTTAAAATACTAATCTTTATAAAATCCTTGTAT
>JAITEE010000028.1 GCA_031282205.1 Candidatus Methanovirga aequatorialis
TTATTTATTCATTTATTAATCATATTAAAACTTAAAATCAAATATTTTAGTTTAAACTTCAATATAAAAATGTACTTTTAGAAAACAAGATATTTACAACCTTAAAATATAACAGAAAAGGTTCGACAATGCTTCGATTTTTGCTCGAAATCTAACACCCTATATATTATAGTGACAATTTAAAGGTTCTCTCCTAGCAAGTTGTCTGGTGGTGAAAGACAGAGGGTTGCTGCTGCAAGGGTTCTTGTTAATCGTCCTTTAATTATTCTTGTTGATGAGTTAACAGGTTCTTTAGACTCTGAAAATTCCAAAAAAAAAATACTTCAGCTATTAAAAAATTTACACCAACAAGAAAAATTACATTATAGTGATAATGGTAACGCTTATCAATTATTAATTTAATTATTTTTTATAAAAATTCTCTAAATTAAATTTAAATAGATTATATTAGCTATTGATATTTTATAATTGATAAACTTTACCAAAATCATTATAATAGTCATGTTCATGATTTGAATGTAGCAGAACAAGCTGAAAGAATTGTTAACATTTCAGATGGAAAAGTGGTTGAAGTATGAATGATTATATGTCAACAAATATGATAATCGGCAGTTTTTTTTAGATTACGCACTCTTTAGTTTTTCTACCTCTCCTCTTTATCTTCTTATTTTTGGGCTCATGTTTTTTTCTTTTATTTTTTTTCTTTTTATTTGTTTTTTTAGGAAAAGGATTTTCTTTTTTGATTTTTTCTACTTTTTCTGTGTAGTCTTCTTTAATCTTCTCGTCTAACTTTCCATTGAAGTAATCTTTTCTAACCGAGAGTGATATTTTTAAGGCGAGTACTCTTGAGATCTTTCCTCGAATCCACCATTTTGAGGTTCTGACATCTGGATGTTGGTAGATTATTCCATGTTTTGGAGGGTCTTCACCTGTTTTTAAATGTCTAAACAGTGCTTTCTCAGCACCTAATATTTGTATCGTCCCTGAAGGGTAAAAAGCCAATTTTTTCATACTTCCAACATGAGAGATTAATTTAGCTCCGAGAGAGGAACCTAATAAATTTTTTAGGTTTGGAGCTATTTTATCCATTTTAATATCAACATATTTTTCAATAGCTTTTCTTGATTCTTGCAGGCTTTTTATGGATTTTCCGAACCCCTTGATCATTTCAAGGTCTTCAATCTCAATATCTGCTCCACTGCTAACATCAATATCTATACCATGTTCTTTAAGATGACTTTCTATTATTTTTTCTCTATCTCCGACGTCTGCTATTAACTTAACGTAGGCTTCATTTTTATTAACTACTTCGATTTCTGGGAAATAAATTGCATACCATTCTCTTATTCTCTCTACAAGTTTACTAATGGCTTCATCAATTTCATCTATAGCGTTTATACTTTGGATAAGTAACTTATCCTCTTCTTGAGAGGACTCCTTCATTTTTAGTCTTGCCACTTTATTAAAATTATCCACAATAAGTTTTCTTATTCTTTCTTTACTTTCAAAACCCATGTACAATAAAACTTTTCCCATGTTTCCTCTTAGATGTTCTCCTCCAATGTTTGTGATGTTTATTTTAATTTCAAGGTTATCTAAGCTACCAAATTCTGTTTTATAATTAGAAATCCTTTTTTTTGATTCTATGTTGATTGTTGAATGGTTGTTAGCTATTCTGTTTATAATATTAATTTCTTCTTCTAGTATTTCATCGTTTAAGTTTTGTATTATCTTTAAATGGATTTCATCGTCTTTAAATCTTTCATAGTCAATTATTTTAAGGTTTTTGTCAAACGCTGCAAATCCACCAACACAAAATGAGATATACGCTTCCATAATCATTACCTAGTTTAAATAATCATATTTTTGGGAGTGTAAAGTTTTTACCTCCTACATGTAATTTTTTGAATATTATATGTAGTAAATGTTGTGAATATTTTTTTATTACACCATATTTCTCACCTAAATTTATTAAATCTGTTGGATGGTTTCATTGTTTTTGTTGATCTACTCTTCGATTAAATGACAAAACTAATTTTTGAGCTGTACTCAGCCGAGTCTATTAATTTTTTTGTAGTTATTAATCTTTCTTGCAAGTGTTCTTTATATGTTGGGTTCTACTAAATAATTTTGATCAAACTTTTTCTAAAAGTTTGGATTATAAATTTTGTGAAGAAGACTTAACACAAAAGTTTAATATTGTAGGAAATTTAAATAGTTGTTCATATTCAAAGTATTTGATAATATATAATTTAAATGTTCCAGCGTTTAGAAAGATTAAAAAAGACTTAAATAATCCATTACACCGATGGTTGATCTTTTTTGATATTAAAAGTTCTGATAAACTACTGAAAAAGGTGATTGAAATGGATGAAAGTATTAGATTGGCAAATAAGAAGTTTAATGAATTGCTTGCAGATGAGGAAGCGTTTCATGACTATCAAATGAGACAGTTAGCAGTGATGGAACTTGAAGGAGAATTAAATCACAGCAAAGTAGAAGGTATAAAAGAAGGCAAAAATGAAGAAAAGATAGATACAGCTATTAACCTTTTAAAAGAAGGATTAGACTTAAATTTCATTAGTAAAGTCACAAAACTCCTGTTTCAAAGCTTCAAACACTAAATAGTAAATAATTTAATGAATATACCATGCACTTTATGTTGAATAAATTGTACTGGTTAATTGTTGATAAATAATTTAAGGAATAATAGATTGCCATGTTGTGATGTCATGTTGAGTACTGAATTGTGTGGAATTAAAATGGAAAATCCTTTGTTGTTGGCTGCAGGTATTTTAGGGACCACCGCAGCTTCAATAAATAGGGTCTTAGATTCTGGTGCTGGTGGAGCTGTTACAAAATCATTCTCTAAATATCCTAATATTGGTTATAAAAATCCTACAATCGCAGAAATTGAAGGAGGAATAATAAATTCAGTGGGACTTTCAAGTCCAGGGGTTGAATTGTTTAAAGAGGAATTATCCCTTATTAACAGAAAAAATAACGAAGATATAAATAATAATGAAGGTGAATATAATAAAATAGCTGTTGCCTCTATTTATGGTTCTACACCTGATGAATTCGTTTTTGTGTCTTCTAAAATTGAAGATTTGGTTGATATGATCGAATTAAATATTTCTTGTCCTCATGCAATGGCAGGATATGGTTCAGCTATTGGAAAATGTCCAAATAATACTTTTGAAGTTGTGAATGCCGTTAAAAATAATGTTTCAGTTCCTATACTCACTAAATTAACTCCTAATGTGACTGATATTAAGGAAATAGCTTTATCGGCACAAAAAGCTGGAAGTGATGGAATAACGGTGATAAATTCCCTTGGACCTGGAATGAGGATTGATGTTAACGCTGGTGTTCCAATACTTAAAAATAAGTTTGGTGGGCTTTCTGGTCCAGCTATTAAGCCAATAGCTATTAAACATGTCTATGAGTTATATGATACTTTAGATATTCCTATCGTTGGTGTTGGTGGTATTAAAACATCTGAAGATGTTGTTGAATTTTTATATGCTGGCTCTAATGCTACACAAATTGGAACCTCTATAATGTATGAAGGATTAGAAATATTTTCCAGATTAACTTCTAACTTAATTGACTTCATGAAAGAAAAAGGCTTTAAAACGATTGATGAAATGATTGGATATGCTCATTAAACAAATTTAAGCTGACCAATGATGAAGAGGATTTTATGAACAACGGATATCAAATTTTGGAAATAAAGGATATAGTTTTCAATACAGAAACAATAAAAACGTTTATATTTAACTGGAAAATGGAAGGTGAAGAGATAACTAAGCCAGGTCAATTTATGATGGTTTGGAACTTCAATGGAGAAGGTGATGAAAAACCAATGTCTCTATCAAAAATAGATTTGGATAATGAAGAGATTGGAATTACAGTTAAAAATGTTGGGAAGTTCACAAATAACCTACATTCACTTAAAATAGGGGATGAATTGGGTATTAGGGGGCCTTATGGTAATAACTTCAATTTAAATGGAGATAACATCTTAGCTATTGGAGGAGGGGTTGGTATGGCTCCTCTAAAATCGTTTGTTGAACATGTTAAATCAAAAAATAAAAATGTTGATGTCGTTATAGCTTCGATTACACAATGTGAACTCTTATTTGAAGAAGATTTTAAAAAGATAGGGGTCGATGTTTTTACATCGACCGATGATGGTACCTGTGGATAT
Source organism: Candidatus Methanovirga aequatorialis (assembly GCA_031282205.1). Lineage (GTDB taxonomy): Archaea > Methanobacteriota > Methanobacteria > Methanobacteriales > Methanobacteriaceae > Methanovirga > Methanovirga aequatorialis. The sequence goes on from JAITEE010000028.1 coordinate 4,214, forward strand.
AAAGGATTTGCCACTCATAGGACCATTGATTTACTTAAAAGTAGAACTTACGATATGGCAGTTGTATGTGGTCCTGAGATAATGATGAAAGGAATTCTCAATATCCTTGAAGACAACGGTATTCCTGGACAGTACTCTATGGAAAGATATATGAAATGTGCAGTAGGTATATGTGGACAATGTTGTGTAGATAATACTGGATGGAGGGTTTGTATAGAAGGCCCTATATTCTCATCAGAGGAAATTAAACAAATCACAGAATTTGGGAATTATCACCGAGATGGATCGGGAATTAAACGAGAATGAATTCAAATATCTATCACCATGAACTAGAATTCATAAAAAAATTAAGTTTTGAGGAGACTGTTGGTGAATATAAATAAAAAAAACGATTGACAGTTTAAAATTAAAAAAAAACTTTAAAAAAGGAGAATTTAGATGATATTTTCTTGATGCCAGCTTTTTGATGGCTATTTTCGTTTAAGATGATAAGTGGCATCAAAACACGTTAGAATTGCTTCATAATTAAAAAACATTAGTTAAATCACTGTTTTAGTATGTTGAATAGGATGCAAACTTGTTGTTATAGTGTACATTTTTTTACATCTTCAACACCAAATCTTAGGATGATTTGTCTTGAGTTGCCTCTCGTTCCTTTACCAGTAAATTTAACATCGATCAATCTTAGAAATTCTAATTTATTTAAGACACTGTTAAATTTATGATACTTCAATCCTGTTTTTTTATTGAAATCGTTGAAAAGATCTTTGGCATTTAAAACTTTATCTTCTTTGGCTATTAATTTTATGAGTTCCATCTCTTCTTTGCTTAAAGATTTTAAACTCTGTTTTAGATTAACAGAAACACTTTTAGCTATTGCTTCATCGACATGCTCATCTTCGATGAATCTACTGCCGTTAGATTCTGCAATGTTTCCAGCAACTTTTAGAAGATTGATACCCACTCTCAAATCCCCACTTTCATATGTCTGATTGGTTATCTCCTCAAGTAGTTCATCGGAGATAATGTTAGGATAAAAGCCACCTTTAACCCTATCTAAAAGAATATCATGAATTTCGTTATAGGAATACGGTGGAAATAAAATTTCATGAGGAGAAAAAACTGAACCTACGTTTTTATCTAATTTAAATCTGAATTCAATATCTGATAAGATTGCAAACACGCCAGTTTTAACACCATCATACTCTTCATTAACCCTTAACAAATCATAAAAAATCTTATTAACATCTACTTCATTTAATAAGTAATTAATATCATCAAAAGCAACGATTAAGTTGAATTTTTTCTTTTTTAACTCTTCAACAATTATTTGATATATCTTTGTAGTTGATAGTCCAGAAACAGGAGGTTCGACTCCCATAACTTCCTTATAGATTTTAGAAAAAACACCGTATAACGTGTTGTGTAGTTGGCAGTTGATATAGCAACAAACCACGTCTCCTTTATTTTCTTTGACTATTTCAAATATCTTTTTGATAGCTGTTGTTTTACCAGTGGCACATTGACCTAATACGACCGTGTTTATAGGTCTTGAATTCTTAAATATAGGTCTTAGTGTAATCGCTAAACCTTCCATCTGTTCTTCTCTAAAGTTATAGTTTGAAGGAGTGTAGTCTGGATCAAAAACATTTAAATTCTTAAATAGAGTCTCACCAGCAAACAATATATTTTCAATTCCCATACATATCATATTTATTTAAACTTATTAATAAGTTTAGTACGTTGTATCCTTTAATAAGAAACATCAACATGTTCCAATTAACACTCGATAGAAACTATATCAACATCTTTGTTTTTTTTAATCCAATTTACCAATTTTTCGGCATATTTTAATTTTTTTGCCTTGGTTTCATCGGCTATTTCAATATTTTCCTTAATATCTGGTCTTGAATAGTTAGTAACATATTTTCCAAAGTCCATACCACCTAAAACTATTTTTTTAGCCCCTAATGATTCTGATAAAAATATTGCCCTATCACCATCGGTAAAACCACCAAAGTTGTAGATATTTCCAATTGGAGTGGATTGTGTTGTACCTAAAATTTTATTGAATCTATTTGTATATCTTTTTATTAAGTCAAGGTTGTTACCATGTCCATGAATAATAAATATTGTCCCTTTAGAATTGGCTGTTAATAGATCATCTATTTTTCCATCTAAATCTGTGGTAATAATCTTAGGGACAATATCTTCTTCTAATAAGGCTGAAGTAGCACCATCAGCCGCCACTACTATATGATCTTTAAATTTTGCGGAATGATCTTTTAGATATTTAGCGTGTTTTTTAATTGATGGTCCTGCACCAAAAACTATAAAGGATTCAGAACCATTGATTTTATTGGTATAGTTTTTTAATTCATTAAAAGATAAATGCTCTCTTTTGCTTAGTATTTCATTTAAACACTCTGCTGTTTTTTCATCGTCGTCTCTTTTAAATCCAAAATCTTCTAATATTTTTTCGTAACATTTTTCCCATTTTTTAAAGTTAATCATGATGTAATCTCCCTCTTTTCTTGATGTAAAGGTCACATATTCGGCAGTATTTCTGATACAATATCCATTGGAGATAGTTAACACCATTTAAGGAGAACCTATAATAATCCTATTAGACATTTAGTTTAAAACTTATTAGATGGTACTTTGGACTACAACAGGATTCTACTTCTTCAACGTTATGACTGTTTTTTCCATATTCATCTAAAAGTGAGGACAGTTTGGATAGAACTTCATCTAACTTATTTAAATCAAATAATTTAATATTGCCTATGAATGATTCTTGATTTGATAGAGAAATAGTTGTAATTTCTTTAAATTCATAAGTATAATTATTTAAAATGGTTTTTATTCTATTTAGTATCTCTATCTTCAAAATTTCTTCTTTTATATCTCTTTTTTTAAACATCAAATCACTATATCATATTATGTACACTACCTATAGAACGTAGTTCATTCATTTAACACAAGTTTAATAGTATTAATTTTTAAAAACTTTGTTTAATATATTTATATTATTGATTTATTTAATATTAATTTTGGAACACACTCTCTTAAATTAAGTATATAAATGACAAACATATATTTAATATTCTACAACTAAAAAAATTATCATTGATCATATGGAAAAGGTTATATATAAAGTAAAACATATATATGTATAGAAAATAAATAGGCATTATTATGTTCTTTTCATGGTTCATGTTTTTATTTTATAATGAATTAAAATTTTATTCATACGTTTTATCAACAACTAATTAAGTCAATGCCTCTATAAGATTCATAGTACCATTTATTTAATACCATTTTAAATTTTAATCATGGTTAAACTTTTAATGGTTGGACTCCATAAATTCGCTCATTTAATTATTTCTATACGGAGGTTAAATTTGTCATTACAAGCATCAGAACTCTTTGATGAGTTTCAACAGTTATCACCATCAGAATTCTTTAGAAAAAATAAGCAAATGTTAGGTTTTTCAGGTAAAATTAGGTCTCTCACCATGGTCTTTCATGAACTAATTACCAATAGTTTTGATGCCTCTGAAGAAGCAGGAATATTACCTGAAGTTAAGATAGATCTTCAAAAATTGGGAAAAGAGCACTACTTACTTAAACATACGGATAATGGACCTGGGATACCTGAAAATTTTATTATGCAAGTTTACTGCTCGATGTTCGCTGGTTCTAAATTTAGAAATATCCAATCAAGAGGTCAACAAGGTTTAGGCTGTAGTGGATGTGTTTTATTATCTCAAATGACCACTGGTAAACCAGCTAAAGTTTCTTCTGCATACGTTGAAGATGGGAAATTGAAGGGTGTTAAAATGACCTTTAAGATGGATGTTAAAAAGAATAAAGGTCTTTTAGTTGAAAGAGAAGAGTTCACCCCAACTTCTACGGGAGTTTCTATTGAACTTCAATTCAAAGAAGTAGCCTACTCTAAAGCAGAACAAGGAGCATTTGAATATATCAGAAGGACCATGGTGGGAAATCCACATGCAAAAATCATATTTAGGGATCCTGAAGGAGAAAAATACATTTTTAAGAGGGCTGCAGACGTTGTCCCTGTCTTACCTAAGGAGGTTTTACCTCACCCTAAGGGTGTTACCGCAGACGATTTAATTTTCATGGCTAAACATACTGACAAACGAAGATTTCGAAGTTTACTTTCAAGTTCACTTTCCAGAATGTCCGAGAAAAAATTAAATGAAATAGAAGATATTACAGGAATTGATTTGAATAAGCGTCCTAAAAGTATGAAATGGGAAGAAGCTGAAAGAATTGTTCAAGCCATAGGTAAAATGAGGTTCATGGCTCCTCCTACTTCAGGACTTATTCCTATTGGAAATGAACAAATAGAAAAAGGAATGAAAGAAATTTTAAAACCTGAATTTATTCAAGCCACAACAAGAAAACCTGTTGCATACAGAGGTGGAGTTGCTTTTATTATTGAAGTTGGATTGGCTTACGGTGGAAGTTCTGGAAGAATAGTTAATGAACAAAGAAAGTCTGAAATAATGAGATTTGCAAATAGGGTTCCTTTGACCTTTGACCAAGGAAGTTGTGCTATCACGGAAGCCCTTAAAACCGTGGACTGGAGGAGATATGGTCTTAAAGACTTGGAAAACATTCCATTCACCATGTTTGTTAATATAATCTCTACTCAAGTCCCATATTTATCCACTGGTAAGCAAAGTGTTGCACCAGAACCAGAAATAGTTCATGAAGTAAGACAAGCAGCAATGATTGTTGCTCGTAAGTTACAGAAATATTTGAGAGCTAAAAAGGCAGCAGAAGAAAAAGAAATGAGATCTAAGATTTTTGAAGAATATGTTCCTATGATATTAAGAGAAGCAGCTATTTTAGCCGAAACAAATGTTCCTGAATATAAGGAAATCTTATCAAAGGTTACTCATAGAGCCTTGGCAGAACTATTTGGTGAAGATCCTGATAAAGCTGAAGAAATTGGCTTTGCAAATGAGGAGGTAGATGCTCAAAATGAAAAAAGTGGTATGGATGAAATTGATTATTTGGATGATGAGGAAGTTCTTGATTTGGATGAAGAGATTGAAAAAGGTGAAGATCCTGATCAACACTTTGATGAATAAAAAAAAATATATACTAGTGTTAGAACAAATTAATTAAGTTAATTTATATAGTAGTAAGTTCATATATTTTCTTATGAAATTTAAGTTTGAAGAAGAAGATGAAGTAGCTGTAAATAAATTGTTGAAAAAATCAAAA
>JAITEE010000164.1 GCA_031282205.1 Candidatus Methanovirga aequatorialis
TAAAGTTTGTCAATTATAAAATATCAATATCCAATATAATCTATTTAAATTTAATTTAGAGAATTTTTATAAAAAATAATTAAATTAATAATTGATAAACATTACCATTATCACTATAATATTATTAAACTATTAATTAAAGCTATACATGTTTGAATATTGGTTTGATGTGTATTTTATTATAACCATATTTTAAATGACTAATTACACTTAAAAATAGCTTATTTAAAATGATTTAATACAACGTCCATAAATAAAGATAAGGAAGATGTTTTATGAAATGTGTTATTCCAGCTGCAGGTTTAGGTACGAGGTTTCTTCCGATAACTAAAGCACAACCAAAAGAAATGTTACCAGTATATGATAGACCAACGATACAATATGTTATAGAAGAAGCAGTTGCATCAGGGATAGATGATATTCTTATTGTCACTGGCAAAGGTAAACGATCAATTGAAGACCATTTTGATAGATCTTTTGAATTAGAAGTAAGTTTAAAGGAAGCTGGAAAATTTGACCTTTTAAAAACGGTTGAAAGAATCTCTGACTTAGCAAATGTTTATTATATTCGGCAAAAAAAGCAAAAAGGACTTGGAGATGCTATTTACTGTGCAAAAAAACATGTTGGAGATGAACCTTTTGCGGTTATGTTGGGTGATATCATTACAAAGGCGGATGTGCCATGCACCAAACAGTTAATCGATTTATCTGAAAAATATGACTCATCAGCCATTGCTGTAGAAATGGTTCCTAATGAAAAAGTTGAGAGATATGGTATAATAGACGGGACAAAAACATCTAAAAATGTGTATAAGATTAATGCACTTGTTGAAAAGCCTAAAATTAATGAAGCACCTTCTAATTTAGCTATTATGGGTAGATATGTGTTATATCCAGAATTATTTGACCATATTGAAGACACTGAACTTGGTGTTGGTGGTGAGATTCAGCTAACCGATGCAATGGATAAGTTAAATACTATTTATGCTAATGTTTTCAACGGTCGTTCCTATGATATTGGAAACAAAATCGATTGGTTAAAAACATCAATTGAATTTGCATTATCTGACGAGGAATATAAAGATGTATTATTGGATCATATACATGAATTGATAAAATAGACTGTTAAAAAATTGTTATGTATTAAATTAAACAATACTTTTTCTATTAGGGATTTATAAAAATTTTGATTGAAATCTGTTTTTTGAAAGTATGACTTGTCAACTTGGAATGTAGTGACTCTACGAGGTTCATCAAGTTGGCTCGAAAAAATTTTGTATGAGTTACTGTAAGGATGGTTTTAAAATGGTAAATGTTAACAATAAAAATGGTGGATCACACATTAAGGATTATAGTTCAGCTAAGATTCAAATATCTAAAGATAATAAGCCAATGGATAAGTTTTCTAAACATCAATCATCATCTCAAAACTATTCAAACAGAGGTAATAACGATTATTCACCAAATCAACATAGAAATATTAGTTCACAAGGTAATAATCGTAATTCAACATCTAAACCTGACTCTAATAACTCCTTGATCGATGATTTAAAAAGTGAAATTAAATCTTTAAAACACCAACTGGATGAACAAAAGAAAGAAAGCAGAGTTGAGATTTCAGATTTGAAAAAGAAAATCTTCATATTGCACAATGAAAAATCTAAGTTATCAAAGGACGTTGAGATAAATGAAGTTAAAGAAATAGATCATAAACTAAAAAACGTTGAAAAACTCAAACAAGATCTATTGAAATCTCAACATAAAAACACTGTTATTAAAGATCTTCTTGATGAAACTCGAGAGGATCTAAATTCTTTAAAGAATGATAACGAGAATTTAATACAAATTATTGAAGATTTTGATAATTTAGGATTCATCGATGCTATTAAACAAAAAAAACCTGATAGCTATTATCAATATTTTAAAGAAAAGAATTCAAGATGATTAATACAACGACGTTTTATATCGGATAATGTAATTTGATCTTCAACAACTCTAACTACCTTTTCATATTTTAAATGCCCTACAACTCAGTTTGTATACCTCATCATCCAAATCCGCAATTTTTGATGTTATTGATAAATATTGCACTTCCTAAACCACCATATAATTCACCGACTCTTGTTTTACCATGATTGAATGGACTTGTAAAACGAAGTAAAACAACCTTTTTTTTGCATCGATTTTTCTGTCTTTTTCTGTAATTTTAGGTAACATCCATTAGCTATTTTTATCAAAAATTTTAAACGTTGATGTTTGTTTACAAGCTAAAATGTGTTCATGGTCAATAGATGAATACAAAGTTTTATTACAGTATGAGTTAAATAATAAACTATTAATAAAATGTTGATTATAATTTTTTTTATAGAAAATGAGGTGCTTGCATGTCAAAATTTAAAACTCCTATAGTTGTACTTAACTTTAAAACTTATTTAGAATCAAGTGGTACTAATGCTCTTAACTTAGCTAAAGCATTAGAGATTGTAACTGATGAAAGTGGAATTAATATGGTCGCTGGACCTCAAACTGCAGATATATATAGAATTCAAGATGAAACAAGGATTCCTATTGTTGCTCAACATATAGACAATGTAAATCCAGGTGGTCATACTGGTAGTAACCTGTTAGAATGTTTAAAGGAAGCTGGAATTGATGGTTCTTTGATCAATCATTCGGAGAAAAGAATGACCTTAGCGGACATTGATGAAAATATTAAAAAATTAAGAGATAGCGATCTACGTTCCATTGTATGTACAAATAACGTTGGTACAAGTGAAGCGGTTGCAAGTTTTAATCCTAATTTTATAGCTGTTGAACCACCTGAATTGATAGGCACAGGAATATCTGTTTCACAAGCGGAACCAAAAGTAGTTGAGGGGACTGTTAGAAGAGTTAAAGCTGTTAATAATGATATTAAAGTTTTATGTGGGGCTGGAATATCCACTGGTGATGATATGAAATCAGCGTTAGATTTAGGTGCTGAAGGCGTTCTTTTAGCATCAGGAATTATTCTATCAGAAAATCCTGAAAAAGCATTGTTAGACTTGGTAAGTAAAATATAACCAATTTATCGATATATGATGAATATATGAGTTGTTATGTTTATTGATTGATAGAGACCTGTTTAATTAAATAATGTGTAATGTATTAAAGAATTCATGGGGTTGGATAAGTGGTTGATTTTAAAACTATTGATGATTTTGATGTTAAAGGTAAACGAGTGTTGGTTAGAATAGATATTAATTCTCCAGTGGATCCAAATACTGGTATTATTTTAGATGATTCACGAATAAGAGGTCATATTGAGACCATTGAAGAATTATCGAATAAAGGAGCTAGAGTGGTTCTTTTAGCACATCAAAGTCGTCCTGGAAAAAGTGACTTTACAACACTTAGGCAACATGCTGATAGATTGACACAAATTTTAGGTATCGATGTTGAATACGTTGACAGTATTTTCTCAACTGATGCAATCGTTGCAATAGAAAACCTAATTGATGGAGATATCCTACTTCTTGAAAATGTAAGATTTTTCTCTGAAGAGTCATTAAACCGTTCTCCTGAAAAACACTCAAAATCTGTTCTTGTTGATTCTTTACTGCCCTACATTGATATATTTATCAACGACGCATTTGCAACTGCTCATAGATCTCACTTGTCTTTGGTGGGTTTCACTAAAGTCGTCTCCTCTGCTGCTGGAAGAGTAATGGAAAAAGAGGTTAGAATAATAACTCATGCTATTGAAAATGCCGAAAAACCATGTGTTTTTGTTTTAGGTGGGGTTAAAGCAGATGACTCTATTGAGGTAATAGAAAATGTATTGAGAAATAAAACGGCTGATATGGTATTAACAACGGGTCTTGTTGGGAATATATTCTTAAAAGGTGCTGGTGTTAAGATAGGTGAAGTAAATGAGAATTTCATTAAAAATAAAGATTATTATTATTTAGCTGATAAAGCAAAAGAGCTTATTAAAGACTATGGTGATAAGATATTATATCCTGAAGATGTGGCCGTTGAAAATGATGGCAATCGACTTGATGTAGATATTAATAACATTCCAAATAGATCTATTTTTGATGTTGGTATTAAAACGATTGAGAAGTACATGGGAATAATTAAAAGTGCTAAAACGATTTTTGCAAATGGACCAGCAGGTGTTTTTGAAGACCCTAACTTTTCAATTGGCACAGATGAGATTCTAAACGCAATAGCTGATTCTCATGCTTTCACGGTTATAGGTGGAGGGCATATTGGTGCAGCTGCAGTTGCTATGGGTCTCGACAGGAAACTTGAACATATTAGCAGTGGTGGTGGTGCAAGCATTAGCTTGTTGGCAGGTAAAAAATTAGTTGCCGTTGAAGCGTTGAAAAATGCTAAGTAATTTTTTTTTTAATGGCTTCGTTGAACAGGTCAAAATTTAATGGTCCAACAACCTTTTGACTAAGTTATAACCCTTATCCATATTCAATGAACCATCGACAACAGAGGATTCATCATAAACTTTAACTTCATCAGGAACATTTGTGCTTGAGTAAATAGCTAAAGGAACTGGATCTCTTGAATGGGTTCTGGTAGCTATTGGTGTAAAATGGTCTGGAAGAACGGCTATTTTATAATCCTCATAGTTGTTGATATTATCTAAAATCTGACCTACGATATGTTTATCAATCCTTTCAATGGCCTTTATTTTCTCTTCAACATTTCCATCATGTCCTGCTTCATCAGGGGATTCAATATGAATAAATTGAACATCTTGTTTCTCTAGATTATCAACACCATACCTTCCTTTTGCTTTGTAGTCGGTATCATAAAAGGCAGTTGCTCCTGGAACATTTATAATATCTAATCCTGCGAAAACACCGATTCCTTTCAACAAATCCACACCAGTGATAACAGAACCATTCACTCCGTGAATATCTTTAAATAATGGGAGTTTTGGTTTTAATCCTTGACCCCAAAGCCAAATCATGTTGGCTGGGTTTTTTCCTTGTTTAACTCTCTTCTTGTTTATTGGATGATTCTCCAAAACATCCTTTGATTGTAAAATTAAGTTTTTAATAGTTTCACCTTCGACACCTAAGCTTAAATAGCCATTGATTTCTTCTCCAAGAATATCATGAGGAGGAGTAAGATCCACTTTACTAAGCAAAACATCTTGTATTACAAATAAATGTTTATAGTCCATTCCACCATGAAAAATTGGAGTGTTTAGGTTATCTGAATTCATATCATCTAACAAAAATTTTCCGAATTCATTGTTTTCATCCATTAATGATCTGTTTAAATGGTTTATGAGAACCTTTGCTTCTTGAGAACCGATATGTCCAGCATTAGAACTCATTAGTCTCCCATCCTCTTCGGTTATCAGATTACATCTAAATACTACCTCATCCTTTGAAAGTTTGATGTTGATACCACCTGCCTCAAGAGGACCTCTACCAGAATAATATTCTAATGGATTATAACCAAAAATTGACATATTTGCAACATCAGAACCTGGATTTAAGGCCTCAGGGACCGTTTGTAATAATCCTGCTCTTCCTTTTAAGGTTAAATTGTCAATATTCGGTTTATCAGCTATTTGAAGAGGAGTTTTTCCATTCAATTCCGCTAACGGCCAATCACCCATTCCATCTCCAATTACCACAACGTACTTCATTTTCCGATTCCTATAACGTTTTCTAATTATACAAAATATCATCTGTCTTTAGTCATATAAAACGTTGCTGATATTTCATTTTTTTTTAGAGTACGTTAAGTAACTATTAAATATAAAATTATTATAGTAATTTTAATAAAATTCTTAAAGAATGAACTTTTTTAAATAAATAAAATCAAAGAGTTACTAAAATTACTCCTAACTACCAACTATGACTACCCGATTCAAGAACCAAATATCTATAAACAATTAACTCTAACAATTTTCAAACACAAAATGAATTAAGCATGGAGAATCATTTATACACCAGATGAACACTATATTTTAATAAAACAACCAACTAAAAATACAAATAATATAAACCCTATAAATAAAGGAACACCAGTTATAGGCAGACACCCAACACCACCACTATTAACACCATCAACAGCAACTACCTCATTATCATTAGTATTATCCTCAGATGTATTACTCTTATCATCTGAATCAACAACAAGCACTTCACTACCACTATTACTACCTGTGTAGTTATCATCACCACTAAAAATAGCTGTTACATTATAACTACCAGCACTAAGTGGAGTGTAAGTGAAAACAGCTAAACCATCACTATCAGTAGTACTATTGCCAACAACACTCCCATTAACCACAAAACTAACACTCCTACCACTAAGAGCACCACCACTACCATCAGTCAAGTTAGCAGAGAAATTAACACTATCACCAAAAACAACAGGACTATTAAAAGTCAAATTAAGATTCGTAGAAGCCTTATCAAGTGCAAACTCTTCTAAATCTAATGAAAAAGGATAATATTTATAATCAATACCATCATCACGTAATAATCCTTTATAAATTAATTTAACGTTAGTATAGTTTCCATATTCCGTTAAATTAAAAATAGCGTCTTCCCCATTTGTTCCAGTTTGAGAGGTAATATTTTTATTTACTCTGTTAATAGTGTAGTCTAATGTTAAATTCGCTGATTTAATATCTTCTTCAACAGAAAGATCTAATCCAATACCATGTAAATGGGATTTTATGAGAACAGAATCATTGTTCTTTATAACTTCATCCACAATAATTTCTGTAGTATATTCCATTGAATTAACTATACCTACTCCAAAAATAAATAAAATTATTAAACACACTGAAATCAATTTTTTATTCATACACACACACGTGGATTAATACATATTTTTAAAAATTAAATTTTCGATTTTTCTAATGACTTTTTTGTATTTTTTTTTTAGTTTTTTGATTTTAGAGTTTATTTTACACTTGCAATCGTTGGCATTAAAATTAAAATCGATAAATCCTTAATTAAATTGATATTTTTTCCTGTGAGATAGGGTTATTTATTGTGATGTTTTTGTTGTGAAGTATTTTTAAATTGTGTGCTAATGCAATTAAATTAACTTCACTTTGAACTTTATTTTTTCCTCGAAGGTTGGTCTGCCTATAATTTAGATTTTCTTTAATATGACCAATATGGTCTTTCAACAACTAATCGGTCTTTGTAAAATTTCTTTATTTTCTTCTTTTTCCATTTTACAAGCCATTAAGTTTTGATAGTTAGTAGAATAATGTGAAATAATTCTATAATAATCATTTGATACACATTCTTTTTTATCAGGACAGTTTTTACATTTTTTAGTATAATAATGCTTTTCTTTTTACGGTATTTTTCACCATTAAGTATTTTTGATATTGGTAGTATTTTGGTTATTTGGGCATATATAATGGTTTTTTTCGTGATTGAATGTGAAATTTGCTTTTGCAATATTTATTCAATGTTTTATTTTTTGCTTTTAGAAGCTTGTGATCTATTTGGAATAAATGCATCATAGCTATTTTCATAAATGAATTCCATAGAGTCTTTTGTATTGTAAGATACTATACTGCTAATATTTTTGATTTGTAATATTTCGTCTCCATATATATCTGTTAGTTGAGAATAATTGTATTGGCAGTTGATAATGGTCTGTGGGGTCTTGTATAAACTGATGATTGTAAGATTAAACCACTGTCACAGTCTACAAAGTTCTGAATATTTGTATGAATAACTCTTTTTTGCCTTTTTTATTTTCCATCCATTCTTGCATCAGTATCAGTTAAACTTTTAACTCTTTAGGAACTTCTTCTCCTCTTTTATCTCCGTATTTTTCATTTTCTTCCTCATCTGTTTCTAAAAGATTCTTTTAAGTATTTTCTAGCTAATTTTTACTGCATTTTCATTAACTGAAGAATTAGAAGAAGCATTAGCTTTAATTATAGTTCCATCAAGAGCAACAGTGTTTAAAGTAAACCATTCCAGATTTTTTAGCCATAGCAATGGTTAAAACAATGATATTTTCAATCAATTCAGCACATTCGCTTTTAAAATCAGAAATAGTATGATATTTTGGTGTATCTCTCCCAGCATAGATAACATATAAGCTACATTTTCCTGTACTAACCTTGAAATCTTTCTTGAAGATGTAATTTCGTCAGTAAAAGCCATGACTACAACT
>JAITEE010000007.1 GCA_031282205.1 Candidatus Methanovirga aequatorialis
AATTTTCAGGTAATCATAGAATTTATTTAGATAGATTTTCTTGAATACAATGTTCATGAAAAATTATCAGTATATAAAATCAATACTTAAATAGAAAGAATCAAATTGCCATGACACTATCCTTTCCTAAAAATTTTGTTTATTTAAAAATGAAATATTAATTTTAATGAAAGAAGTTAAGTAACAACCTACAGTAAAGAAAAAGAAATATAATAAAAAAGGGCTTTGTAGAAATCATATTAAGTATGATGGGATCACATATTAATTATTAACAAACAAAAAATTGATCCCGTGTTTAATGTATGTGACAATGAGTTAATAAAATTTACCTTTGCAGCTTTTATAATTGTTAAAACGTCTTTACCAGTTTATTTACACTCAACATCAACTCATGACCCTATTATGCTTAATGAAGCGTTTAAAACTTGATTACCGTCTTTTCACTTCGGTAATTCAATTAATACCCGAAATACGAGTATTAATAGGTTTAAAAGACATTCCACACTACATCACATTACAAAAATTCTTTAAAAGAATAGGATCAAATTTTATAGACAAAATAATGGATAAAACCATAAAATTATTCAATATTGAAGATCTTTGGGTGGCTTTAGATGGAACTGGGCACTCATGCGACCAAGCAAGCTTATATTACACTGATAAAATCAAAAAACAAAATAAAAAGTGGAGAAAAAGCTTCACCAAAAACCAAATAGCAATAGACACAACAAATCAAGTAATACTAGCACACAGAGTAGTCAAAGGACCAAGACACGATTCCAAAGACGCAATACCACTCATAAGAAAAATCAAAAAATATAAACCAATAGGATTCATTAGAGAGAGCATATGACAGTGAAAAAATACACAAAGTCATACACTAAAATTAAATGCATCCAGCGTGATACCACTTAAAAAAAAGAGTTAAAAAAGGCAAATACAGAATAGGAACGAAATCAATCTTCAGTAAAGTGAAATATCACCATAAAAACATAGTAAAAACGGTGATATCGGTTATCAAAAAGAGTGTTTGGAGATAAAAACCAAAGCCGAAGTGATCAACTAAGAAACAAAGAAACCAAACTAAAAAACACATGCTATGATATACACCGCTACATAAAAGCATTTGATATAAAATTCAAATATGATTTCTACAGAGCCAAAATTTATCTTCATAGGACAACCTTTGGAGTTTTTTGCACTTGCAAAACCAACAATGAGTGGAATATCTACCACAACGAAGATAGTTAACAGACAACTTTTTTTCACTTCTTTTTACGTTGTTATAGTATTGTATATTGTTGTTTACTGAGTGTAGTCTATAGTGGATAAGGGGCACGACTTCATGAAAGTTGACCTTGTACTACTACGACGGTTTTGTACTCCATTTAAATAAATATACATATCAATTGAATTATTATCCCTTGAACTATATAAAAGTTTATTACTTTTTTGTACAGATCTGTACTTGTTGATTATAAATTTATGTTTATATATAAAAATATTGTAGTCAATAAAATTTTTTCCTAAACCTTTCTTAAAAAATTTGGAAATAAATTTTAAATGGAAATATTGTAGTGACCTTTGTAACGTTTATCGATGGTTAACTTAATTGTTTTTTATAAAAACTCTTTAAATTAAATTTAAATAAATTATATTGGATATTAATAATCTTATAAGTTGATGAACATTACAAAGATGACTATAAAATGATATTGTAGTTTTATATTAATTTTAAAGTATATTTTAAAAAATTTCATCGTGTTTAAACTGTATAGATTGACCAACACAAACCACTATATAACAAATGGTATAAAGATTAACGTTAATAGAGTACAGTCATGAAGTTGAAAATATTTTGAATATAGAAAGTTGTTATATGGTTTTTGATGTTCGATGGAGCACGTATAGAATTTTTAAGGCGTTGGTGAATAAATGGTCACGTATTCAGATTCTGGAGTCGATATAGATATTGAAGAGATCGCTGTTCATAAAATAGCTTCTAAATTAAAATCAACACTAAAAAATAGGGATGTAATAACTGAAAGCGGACATTTCGCATCCTTAATAAGATTAGGTGATAAAGGAATAGCTATGAGTACTGATGGTGTTGGAAGTAAAGTTTTAATAGCTGAATTAATGAATAAATATGATACCGTTGGAATTGACTGTATCGCAATGGTTGTAAATGATTTACTTTGTGTAGGTGCTGAACCGATTGCGTTGGTTGATTATTTGGCTGTTGAAAACCTAGATCCTGATCTTGCTTGTGAAATAGCCAATGGTCTTGCAAAAGGAGCGCATATTTCTAAAACGGCTATAGTTGGTGGGGAGACAGCTTCACTTCCAGACGTTGTTAATAATTTTGATTTAGCTGCAACTGGTATTGGAATCGTTGATTTGGATGGAATTATAACTGGAGAGGCAATTGAAGATGGAGATATATTAATCGGATTAAAAAGTAGTGGGATTCATAGTAATGGTTTAAGTTTGGCAAGAAAGGTCTTACTTGAGAATTTTAAACTTGATGATATGGTTCCTGGAACTGAAAACACCGTTGGTGAAGAACTACTTAGACCAACCGAGATATACGTGAAACCGATCGTCGATCTTTTAAAAACTGATTTCAACATAAAGGGTTTGGCTCATATTACTGGAGGAGGTTTTAATAATCTTAAACGACTTAATGAGAATGTTGGCTTTGAACTTGATAATTTACCTCAACCTCATCCTATTTTTAAATTGATACATAGACAAAATGTTTCATTGAAGGAGATGTACAGGGTTTTTAATATGGGGATTGGTTTTGTGGTGATCGTAAGTGAGATGGAATGTGAAGATGTATTGGACCATCTTAAAGGGTATTCAACTCCATATAAAATTGGTAAAGTAAATTTGAATAGGGGTAAAATAATTGTAAATGCCTTTAATAATGAAACTGTCGAATATTGATTGATAGATGACTTAACAATTGATAAAAGTGTTGGTAATGGTGGATTAATGGTTCCTGAGGTAATGATAATTCTTGGAAGTGAAAGTGATTTAGAAATAGCTAAAAAGGCCGTTGGTATTTTAGAAGGATTTCAGATTTCTTATACTTTAAAAGTTGCATCGGCTCATAGGACTCATGATTTAGTAAGGAATTTGGTGGTTGAGGGAACAAAAAGAGGAGTTAAAGTTTTTATAGGGATGGCTGGTCTTGCAGCACATTTACCTGGTGTAATGGCTTCTTACACTCATAGACCAGTAATAGGAGTTCCAGTAGATGTGGAATTATCAGGAATAGATAGTTTGTTAGCATCCATCCAAACACCGTATCCTGCTTCAGTTGCTACCGTTGGAATTAATCGGGGAGATAACGCTGGAATACTGGCTGCTGAAATTTTGAGTGTTGGTGATGAAGAAATTAAAAGTGGCCTACATGATCTAAGAAAGAGTTTTCATACCAAGGTCAATGGTGGTGAAAAGGAGGTTTTAAGTCAGATTGATGGTAAACATTTTAAAGATTTCCAAGTTGATGAGCCGATTGTTTTTTCTAATGTTGATGAAACCAACTTCAAAGAGGAAGGTTGTAACGATGATTTAATAAAGACTCCTGATGTTACCGTTATTTTGGATGGCTACTCCAACATAAAAATAGGTGAAAATCTTATAGAAATCTTAAACAGATTGGGGGTATCTTATGATTTCAAAGTTATATCTTCAATAGCTAATCCAACAGAGTTTGAAAGGTACATGGAAACTGTAAAGGATGTTAAATTGTTTGTTGGTGTCGGTGGATCATCCGCCCATGTGACGGGTTCAATCGTTGCCTTAAGTGAAAAACCAGTTATTGGAGTTCCATGTTCCAATCAATTAAATGGCTTGGATGCTTTGGTTTCAATGGTGAATATGCCACCAGGAGTTCCAGTTGGTGTTGTTGGAATGGACAGTGGGGAAAATGGTGCATTGCTAGTAGGAAAAATATTGGGATTACTTGATAAAAGAATAGAAATAAATCTAAAAGGGGAAATAGCTGATGGAAGATTATTTAAATAGATTCAAAGAAGAATTTAATGTTGTTGAGATTGATAAGGAAGTTTCAACGATATTTGATGCTACCAAGATATTGAACAGGCATCCAAGGGACGTCGTTATTTTAAATAATCCCAAGGGGTACGATATTCCAATAATTTCTGGTTTATGTAATACAAGAGAGAAGATTGCAAAGGCGATCAACTGTGAAAAAGAGGATATCATTCATAGAATGAACGACGCAATGGAGAATCCTATTAAAATCGAAAAAACTATGGATTTAAAAAATTACACTACTACCGAACCTGATTTAGGTAGATTACCAATTTTAACTCATTTTGAGAAGGATAGTGGAGCGTATATAACTGGAGGCGTTGTAATCGCTAAGGATCCTGAAACGAATATTCACAACGCATCAATTCATAGAATGTTGGTTTTGGATAAGGATAGATTGGCTATTCGTATAGTTCCTCGTAATTTGTATACCTACTTCAACAAGGCCAAGGCAATGAAAGAGGATTTAGATGTTGTAATAGCCATTGGTTTGGATCCTGCAGTTTTACTTGCAAGTACGAGTTCAATACCAATCAATAATGATGAAATGGAAGTTGCAAACAATTTTAAGGAAGGTCGATTAAAATTGATTGATATGGGACATTTAAAGGTTCCAAAAGCAGATATAATATTGGAAGGTAAAATATTACATGATAAAACAGCTAAAGAAGGACCATTCGTTGATTTAACAAATACTTATGACCATGTAAGAGATGAACCTGTGATTCAACTTACTAAGATGCATATTAAAGAAAAAAATCCTTACTACCATGCTATTCTTCCAGCAGGATTTGAACATAAACTTCTTCAAGGCCTTCCTCAGGAACCAAGAATATATAAATCAGTTAAAAATACAATTCCAACGATTCAAAATGTTATCTTGACAGAAGGTGGTTGTTGTTGGTTACATGCCGCAATGTCCATTGAAAAACAAACTCAGGGTGATGGAAAAAATGCTCTTTTAGCTGCACTTTCAGCACATCCATCACTTAAACATGCCGTCGTCGTTGATAACGATATAAACATCTTTGACTTAGAAGATATTGAATATGCAATCTCTACAAGGGTTAAAGGCGATGAAGATATAATAATTATCCCTAAAACAAGAGGTTCATCACTTGATCCTGTCGCACTTCCTGATGGAACGACTACAAAGGTTGGTGTTGATGCAACAATGGATATTTCTCAAAAAGAAAAGTTTGAAAAGGTAAGTTTTGGTTAACTGGATTAAAATCTCCTATCATTGTTCGTCATTGCCCACTGTTCGTCGTATTATGATGTACAGGATGTTTTGTAAAATTATTTATGTTGACCTCATATTTTTTTAATTATAATGATTTTGGTAAAGTTTGTCAATTATAAAATATCAATATCCAATATAATCTATTTAAATTTAATTTAGAGAATTTTTATAAGAAATAATTAGATTAATGATTTATAAACATTACCATTATCACTATA
>JAITEE010000009.1 GCA_031282205.1 Candidatus Methanovirga aequatorialis
AATTTTCAGGTAATCATAGAATTTATTTAGATAGATTTTCTTGAATACAATGTTCATGAAAAATTATCAGTATATAAAATCAATACTTAAATAGAAAGAATCAAATTGCCATGACACTAGTTCAACTTTTTGAATTTTACTAAATTCTTGGCTCTGTAGAAATAATATTTGAATTTTTTATATTAAATGCCTTTATATAGTGGAATATGTCATAGCATGCGTTTTTTTAGCTTGGTTTCTTTATTTCTTAGTTGATCACTTCGACTTTGGTTTTTATCTCCAAACACTCTTTTGTAACCGATATCACTGTTTCTAATATACTTTTTTTTGTTTGTTAATACTTAATATGTGATCCCATCATACTTAACATGATTTCTACAAAGCCAAAAAAGAAAAACACAATTTTGATCTAATACTTACAAATCACAATTAGTTATATACAAATACTGATATATAAGGGTTTGTATCAACGATGTTGATATGACCTAACACAACACCTAATCACTTCAAATCCCCTAAAAATACTCAAAAACTACAAAAAAAAGAAAATCTCCCAACAAACTCACAACACACTTTCCTTTAAAAAAAAAGTACTACAAAACACCCACCCAAAAATCCATCCTGTATCCCACAAACAAAAAAAACAACACCCATCAACTTCATAACAACCTCAAAAAAAAGTTTTTTACTTTTTTACTGATTCTACAAACTTTTATAAAACAGTGCTATTCATTGTAACCACTTCTGTACATCACACCACCTTAAAAAACAAGTACATCGTCACTGTTTTTTTTTATCTGATTTGAGAGGTGGACAAAAGTCTAAATTTTAAAATTAAAAAGCTTTAAAAATGCTTTAATTTAGAAAATAAGAAAATTTTTTCTTAAAAAAATTAGTTTTGACCACCTCTCGATTTTGAAACGTGGACAAGTACCATCCGGCCATAGGGTTCAAAAAATTTAATATACTAAACCAACAAATCAATGACAATGAAAACCATTGTTAATACCATAATTCTTAAAGGATATGATCTAACTCCAATTAAATCAAATATACTAATAGATGATGGAAAAATCATTGAAATCTCCAACGAAGTTTTTGAAGGAGAAGTAATAGATGGAACAGGAACAATGATCTGTCCAAGTTTTTTAAATGGCCATACACACATTGGAGACTCAATGATCAAAGATTATGGAGACGGAAAATCCATTGAAGAATTAGTAAAACCACCAAATGGACTGAAACATCTTGCACTCTCTGAATGTAGTGACGATGAAATCATATCTTCTATGAAAAGTTCAATGTGGAACATGGTTAAAACAGGAACTACACATTTTATAGACTACCGTGAAGGAGGCTTAAAAGGAATAAAACTACTAAAAAAAGCAGCGATTGATATTCCCATCAATCCCATAATACTTGGAAGAGATCCCATATTCCACGACGATCAAGCCACGGAATATGAGGTCAGGAAAACAGTTGTAAAACTATTAAAACATTGCGATGGAATAGGTTTAAGTGGTTTTAGTGAAGTTCCAAAGAAGGTATGTGAAATCGTGATAGAAGAATCCATCAACAGAGGCAAAATTCCATCCATCCATGTAGGAGAGTACTTAAAACTTCAAAAAAAATCATTGAAAGAAACTGGAAAAACCGAGATTGAAAACTCAATTGATTTGAATTTTAAACTTTTAATTCACGTCACATATCCAACAAACAACGATTTAAATCTAATTAGTAAAAATAATAAATTTGTCACCTTATGTCCACGCTCCAATGGAACATTAACCTTAGGAATTCCTCCACTCACAAAATTCATGGAAAAAGAAACCAATATATTGATTGGAACGGATAATATAATGTTAAATTCCCCTAATTTAATGAGAGAAATGGAATACACTTTAAAAACAGTTCGAGCTTACTATAAAAAATATATAGATCCTAAAAAAGTCCTAAAAATGGCGACTGTAAACGGATGTAAAAAAACAGACGAATATTTGGATAAAGATAATTTAAACTTCTACTCAACAGTTAATAAAACAGTCATTGAAGAAGGTAACAATGCTCAACTATTGATGACAAAATTAATATCTAAAAATCCCTACTTAAATATAATAAATAGAGTCGAAGCAAATAATGTTGTTGCCACCATAGACAAAGATAAAGTTTTATACCCGAACGAATAAAAATAAGGTTAGTTAAGTTCAACTATAGATTAAAAAATTATAGCTATCAGTCATTAAAAAACTAAATGGTGAGGAGACGTTATGTATAAAAAGATATTGTTACCTACAGATGGTTCAAAATTTTCAGATAAGTCAGAAGAACATGCTTTATTTCTTGCAGAACTTATGGGATCTGAAATCATAGGTTTAAGTGTGATTGACATGAAATTTTTCAGTGGTCTTCCTGCAAATGATACCATATACGAGATCAACAAAATCCTTAAAGAAGAATCTGAAAAGAATTTAGAAAGGTTTGAAAACATTAAAAAAGAGAAAAATAGTGATGTTAAAATAAGAACAATTGCAGTTGAAGGTTATCCAGCAGACGCTATTTTAGAAGTTGCTGAGAAGGAGGATGTTGATTTAATTGTTATTGGGAGTTCTGGAAAAACAGGGTTGCAAAAATTTTTAATGGGAAGTGTAGCTGAAAAGGTGATTAAAACAGCAAAATGTAACGTGTTGGTTATTCATTAATAAACTAAATATATACTTTTTAACCTATAACCAACTCTCATAATAAGGAAGTATCCGTTAAATAAACTTCATATCATATATATTTTAATCATGGTGTAAAGATGTTAGTAAAAGACATTGTATCAGATAAAATAATATCTATCTCAGTTCCAGGAACCCGGGAAAAAGCATTTGAAATAATAAATACAGAAAAAGTTTCAAGTTTGCCTGTTGTAAAAAAGGACACTAAAAAATTGGTGGGAATTATTACAAGATCTAATTTAATCGAAAACCCCGACGAAGATCAGTTAGCTATGTTAATGACAAGAAATCCAGTTACAGCAACTTTAGACGACGATGTCATAGATGTTACCAACAAAATGTTGGAAGCCAATGTAAGAAGAATTCCCATTGTAGATGGCGAAGATTTAGTTGGAATCATAACTTCCTCTGATTTAGTTTCGTTGGCAATTAGTGAAATGAATATAAAAGAACCCGTCGAGGACTATATGCTCAGTAGTATTCCTACCACCTGGGAAAAAACTCCATTAACCGTAGCATTTGAAACCATGAAATTTGGTAAAATAAAATGTGCTGTTGGTCTAAACAATGAAGGTAAACTTAGTGGTATAGTTACAGAGTCTGATTTTATTAAAGAAAGTGAAGTTGTGGCTAAAACTAGTGTTCAAAGCTCTACAGTTGGGACAGAAGGGGATAAATGGTCTTGGGATAGTAAATCCGTACTTTATATAGAAAAACATAGTCTAAAATTCTCTGATAAAACCGTTGAAGATGTTTCAGCCAAAAAAATTGTCACCGTCAATACCAAAACAAAGGTGTCAGATTGTGCTAAAAAGATGAAAGAATATAAAATCGATCAAATCCCAGTCATCAGTGTTGAAGGAGAATTAACTGGATTGATAAGAGCTAATGACTTAATTAGAGCTATAATAAACACCCATTAATATGGATAATTTTATTAATATTTACATATATCAATAACAATATTTGGTTTCTATTTTTAATACGGTAATCGACCAAAGTTTTAAAAGTGAGGGTGTAAAAAAGTGTGGAGTTTTTTTCGATTTTTGAAAAAAATCGAAAATCATCATGTGCATTTATTTTACTAAAACATCCTCTACACAAAAACCATACTCAAAAAATACACTTGAAATCATACTTAAGGTGAAAATAGCCAAGAATAAAATAGTAAAATTTAAATATAAGAAAGGACAGATAGTTAAACATGACAATAATAAGCAAATCTACCCTTGCCCGTAATATTGGTTCTATCCAACTTAAACTTTTTGATTTTTCGGATGAAAAAATCGATTTTAAAAGTAAAGCTGAAAAATATGCCATTCCACAGGACAAAAAGAAAAATATCAACCATAAGATCTGTATTCTTGATAATGGGAAGTATGGAATGTTGAAACCTGTTTGTCCTGATTGTGAAAGCTTATATTATACAAAGCAAGGATTTAGACAAGTAAATCCAAAGTTAGATGATGGTGAAAAA
>JAITEE010000014.1 GCA_031282205.1 Candidatus Methanovirga aequatorialis
ATGGTGAAAAAATCAAAATCATCTTACAAAGGTACAAATGTAAAAATTGTAGTAGAAAATACTCTACCACATTAGGAAACCTTAAAGAAGAGAGTAAAAATTTTTTTAAGAGTGTTAAGAATAAAATTAGGGAATCCAAAAAGATTAAAGGTGGTTCACTTAGAAAAATAGCCAAAGATGTTGGTAATTTCTTAAATCTTAAAATATCTCATCAATCCGTTAAAAATTTCCTTAAAATAGACACAAATAAAGTTAAAAATGAAGGAAATAGGATTATTCTCAAATTCAAGCAATTATCAGGATATTACACTATGGATGAAGAGTTTGTATATATTGGTAACAAAGAGATATCGGGTTTCACTCCATGATGCGTTTATTAAATATCCTATAGCTGAAGAAATAATGTTTTCACGAACAACACGGAAATTAAAATCATTGATAGAAGATGTTACCGATGGACAATCAATAATTAGTTTAACAAGTGATGGATTGAAGCAGTATAAGAAAGTGGCTGAAGATTTAGGGTTAAAACATCAGAGATGTGTATTTCATCTTATGAAAGATTGTAGAACGAAGGTATATAAGTATTTAAAAAAATCTAAGGATGATTCAGTTACTAAAATGTCAATTGTCAGATATTTAACGGAAATTAATAATGTATTCCGAACTTATGATGAGTGTGAATGTTTGAGGAGGTTTAAAGAGTTATTAGGAAAATCAGAAGTCTTACCTTCTATTATAATGAAAATTCTTAGGAATAAGGTGATTCCTAATTTTGAAAGTCTCAGACAGTTCACTATTGATAATTTTATTCCCAGAACGTCGAATCAGGCAGAGCAACATTATAGTGCAACTAGGAAATCAGAAACTAGAAGGAGATTCAAGACAAATGAGGGTTTACTTGAGTATTTAGCACTGTTCATGAGCAACGAAGCAATATAAAGAAAAACTCCACAAAACTTTACACCCTCTTTTTATAGCAAACTATTTATATAACAATCTTCTATGATGTAATTTTTGACTATTAAATATATAAATAAAAACTAAAAAATATAAGAAATACTATATATAACAACAAATTGAAATACAACAAACTGGCTGTTTAGAGAAGGAGTGATACGATGTTAAATGTAGATTTAAATGATGTAAACATGAAAAAAGGCCAACATTATGAGACGATAATAACAACTTCTAATGGGAACAACGAGGATAATGCTGCTCCTATAGGTATCGTTGTTAAAAGTATTGATGAGATAACATGCCGTGTATTTGAGGGAAGTAAGACGTTAAAAAACATGATGGTTAACAAGAAGTTCATTGTTAACATTACAAGGGATCCATTATATTTTACATTGTCCACTGTTGATAATATTGCAGATGAATATTTTCAGTTTCATAAAAACGATGGTAACTGTCCTTATCTAAAAGACACTGAATCATATTTAGTGTGCGAGGTCATCGATATAAAAAACATTATTAAAATCAACGATCCTATTAAACAATCTGAAGCTGGGTTTATTAAAGCTAAAGTTCGTGAAATAGTGAAGTTAAGTAAGTGTGTGAATCCAATAAACAGAGGTATTTATTCTTTATTAGAATCTTTGGTTAACTACACTCGTATTGATATTGTCGATGAAGATATGCAGGACTATTTTTTAAATCGTTTAAGGGAGTCTGAAAGGATTATTAACAAGGTTGGTAGTAGTGAAGAAAAAAAAGCTATTCTTATTTTAAAGAAAAAATTAAAAGAAAAAGGATACGGAGTATATACCAATTGAATTATAGTAAGACACCTATTTTTTGGCAATTATGAAACTTTTTTATTTTATTAGAATTCATTTAGTTTTCAAATTTCAATTAATAGTCATTATTTAACTCTAAATATAAAGAGTAAATATTTATTATTTTTTGAGAGAATGATACTATTTATAATGAAATATAAATTTTACTAAATATTATTAACATTTTTTTTTTTGCAAAAAATTAAGTTTTGGACTATAATAAATAAAACAATATCTCATCATTTAAATAAACAATATTATAGCCTGTTAAAACTAGCTAAGAAAGTGTATGGAATAGAAATTAGAGAAAAATAAAAAGAAAAAAAATATTTAATTTGTTCTTGGTTTATATGGATTATTTTGATCTAAACTATTCAATCCAGCTCTAAATAGCCCAGTACCATATGCACCAGCATATAATCCTTGATCCATATCATGATATAATTCACTTCTACCTAAGGCAGTAGTATCACTATCACTACGATATGACTGTACAATATTAATTACACAGCCACCGAATTGAACAAAGTATGCATTAATATCTTTAATCCAGTTACTATCTCTGCGATAGTTACCTTTATATGCCATCACCATTAAACTATCAAGAGTTTCACTCATCCATCCAATATTCTGACCGTAAGTCTCAGCACCACCACTTTCAGGCATGATGAAAGCACTCATCTTCTTACCTTGACTTCTATAATTTCCACCCACTTCATGAACAAGATCACTAACTAAATACTGATTATTTGTATAAGGACCAGGACTTCTAATATAATCCAAAACAAAACCTTCAACATTATTATACTGATTTAACGGATGCAGATACCAATAAACTCTGTCCCTTGCTCTGCCGTAATCCATATCCCATTTACCAGTATCGGGATCATAAAAACAAGGAGCATAGAAACGAACGGTTAAACCAGCATTAACAAATTCATCGATTTTACTTTGACTAATACCTGAACATCTTGCATTGATAATCACACATGTTACACCAGACTTTTTAATGTAACTCGGGCTGTAATCATTTAAATTTTTACTTATCACTAAAAATACAGGTGTAAACGTACTACTTGCACCAACACTACTAATGGTATTAACTACACTTGATGTACAGTTGCTATCGATCGTATATGCAACCCCATCATCATCAACTTCGTGTTTATTATAATCAACAATATCAGCAGAAACAAAATTCATGCTCATAAACAAAATCAATAACAAACAACCTACAACTTTTCTCATTAATATCATCTCACTTATTTTATTGGCTTCGTGAAAAACTATGGTTGATAATATTTATTATCACCATAGTGTTAATAATAAAATGTCATGATTGATTCTTTAGGAAATACCTTTAAAGAAGTCGTGAAATTTCATGAAAATCAGACACCCTATTAACATTATCAGCCAAACTTGTAAACATAAAATCTGACAACCATGGATATAATTCAAACTTTATGTAGACTAAAAATATGATAGCTTCCATATATAAATATTTCCATTTTATGAGGGTGTAAATTTTTGTGGAGTTTTTTTAATTTTTCACATTTTCTTTATAAGTAAACGTTGATTTTTAAAAAACTCCACACTTTTTTACACCCTCCATTTTATTCTCATATTACATCTTGTTTAAACATCCTGAAAAATGAATCATTTGTTCTCTCTATGAACTTAAATAAACCTTAAAACAAAAAAATCACACTAAAGAAGACATTACATAAAAACTTAAATACTCTGCAAATCATAAAAAAATTATATGAAAACCTACACAACCATTTCTTAAAAATACAATACAGCAAAGTAAAAAATAGGTGAATAAACTATCCGAAATAAACCCTTCCACCAGTTGGGATGGCATTTAAACAAATTATTTAATGAAATAAAAAGAGTCATGAAAAGAAATATGGGGGACGTTTGTGAATATAAGATGTAATTGTGGGAGTAATTGTGTCAAATCAGCAAATGAAACCTTAAAGGACTTCAAGTTGCATTATACTCCATGTGGAAGTTGTGAAGATCCTAATCTTAAAAAATTCATTCCTTTGGTGAAACAAATCGATGTGGAGACCATCGATAAAGACTATGGTCTTTGTAGCTGTGGTAAGCGGCATCTCGATTTTGTGATGGCACATACACTTGGTCTAATGATAAAATATGGCATAAAAGACAGAAATTCTAGGCTTAGAGACGTGGGTTCTCCACTTGTGAGTATTGCATTTCCACTTGATTCTGCTCCTTATCTTAGTAAAGACTCACTTATAATCCTCTTCGATGAAATGAATAAGGACTGTGCAGATATAATGGTACAAAGTGTACCTGAAATTAAAGGTATTCTGAAAGGAAATATTAGGGAGACAGTCGGGGTTAAAAATTCAAAATGTAATGTATATGAACTTTTATCTGGTTGTGACATGCGATGTGATATAGTACACAGCTGCTATGGAGATATTAGCATTTACAAGTATCAACACGAAATACATGTTGAGCTTCCAAAACCCACCTCTCCAAAAATTGTAAATCTTTCAAAGGCTCTAAATAAATATAAGAATCCTAAGGTTTTAGACTGCACTTGTGGTCCTGGTACATTGGGCATAGCTGCACTAAAAGCAGGAGCGGAATATGTTGTATTTAGTGATATATGGCATGCAGCTGTAGATATGACGGCATTAAATCTGGAGGTTAATGGATTTCCTGTAAATATTAATAGTTTTAATACAAAGGGAGATTCTCTCAAAAATGGAGTTATGGCTTATGGTAAGAACTTTAAAATTTATTGTGCAGACGTTAACGATTTAAAAACGATGTTAAATGAGAAATTTGACGTGGGTGTTGTTGATACATTCCCAGGAGTTAAAAGTGCAGAGTTTATAGAATCTATAAAAGGATTTTGTAATGAGGTTGTAGTGGTCTAATTTATGAACTATTTATAGACTTCATAGTAACCGTTTAACTAAAAATTTGAAAGAATTCTTCGACCTCTTAGATCATTAGATGAATTTTCAATCGCAAGCTATAAAATGAATGTTGTAGCTTGATTTCAAAAAAAATAATGGGAGGTAGGAGAAATTAGTGAAGTGATCAAGTCAAGAAAACTAATACTGTATCCTAATAAAGCTCAAGAAGAGTTTTTTGAACTTTGTTTTAGATATAGTAGAAGAACATGGAATTTCTTCTACTTCAGAGAACAGTTTTTGAAGAAAGCAATTTATCTAGGACGGTACATAGTTCCTAAAGGTACTCTGTATAATTTTAGATTAGGGAATGAATTGAAGGATAATAAAGATGACCTGGATAAGAAAGTGGATAGTAGAATAAAAAATATGGTTGAAAAGAACTATAAGGAAGCTAAAAAAGCTGCATTCAAGAACAAAGTTCATATAAAACCTAAATAAGTTCATAGATCTAAGAAATCATATACTACTCATCAAGCTGTGAAAATCAAGGATGGTAAGCTAACACTACCTAAATGTGATCCTGTGAAGTATAGAGGTAGGTTAGGTGAATTAGTTAACTGTCCCATAGCTGAATGTACTATCTCAAAGATAAATAATAAGTATTATGCCTCTATTATCTTCAAAGAGGTTCCTATGAAATCTAAATCTAAAACCAATAAGATTTTAGGTTTAGACTGGGGCAAAAAAATTTTCTTCACTTCAAATGAAGGTATTAAGTTCAGTCCCTCAATAAAGTTCGACTTGGAAAGCAACAATAAATGAGCTCCAAAGAAGACTTTCTGTGAAAAAACTTCATTCTAAAAACTGGTATAAACTCAAACAAAAAATAGATAACTTTAAAGAGTATAGAGTAAACTGGCTGACAGATTTAAAACATTGGTATACTCATAAACTTGTAACAGAGTATGATAATATTGTTTTCATCATATGGGTAAAATAGTTTCTAAACTAAAAACTATATTACCGTGCTGGTAGTGTCATGACAATTTAATTGTTTAGATATTTTAGTATCATAGTAAATTGCAAAATTAAATTTTCATCATTCAAATATTTCATAATTTAAATAAAATATTGGAATATTATAATAAATTTTTATTGTTCTTAAAATGCTTTATTTTTTTTATTTTATTACCAATTTAAAGATATTTTTTAAAAATATGGTTATAAAAATAATTTATTTATTAAACTATCAATGATTACCAATTTAAATTCAGATTTAAAATGAAGTTCTAATAAAAATTATCATGATATAAATTTTAAATTGAAAAAAATATTTAGATCAATATAAATAATTTTACAAAACACTAATAAATATCATAAAATTCAAATTGTCATAACGGTAGTTTTGCCTGGAAGTTGAAGTACAAGTTGATTTGGTACAAGCAAAATGAAGTAATCTTTGTTGATCCTAAGAATACAACTAAAGAGTGTTCAGTTTGTGGTTATATAAACTCAACTATGAAACCCAGTATCCGTGAATGGACTTGTCCAGAGTGTGGTAGTGTACATGACCGTGATGTGAATGTTGCTAACAATATTCTACGAAAAGGACAAGAAATAATCGGTCGGAGTTAGAACTAACTTCATGATTTGAAGATCCTCCTTTGGAGGATGAATAAAAGAACCTATGACTTCTATCAAGCCATAGTAGTTCAATGGTGGATATTACAGTCGTTGTAATGGAGTCACTGAATTGTATATCAAACATCTATTAAATTTGACTTTAAAAATTTTCAAATTGTTTGATCACGTTTGGCTTGTTCTTATTTAAATTGTTCGTGTTGAGATCATCTAATTGTTTTAAAAGAAGATTGTTGTCTTCTTCTAATATGCTCTCTATGATTTCAAAAACTTTATCTCCTTCACGAACACTGATCAAATAACCATCATGTTCTTCAAAACCAGATTTATAAAGTCTTTCTTTAATTTTTTGTCTTTCATTAATAAGATGAAATAATTTTCTAAAATCCTGAGACAATATTCCAAAATTCAACTTTACCCAACCTCCACGTTTTATAATATCATTCAAAATATAAAAGAACTCAAATGTTATACAATTCTATTCATAACGGCCCAACGAACGTACTGACTAGGTCTTCAATTAAGGAAAGCCCACCGTCGTAACCTGCGTAGTTGTGTACTAAAACAGATCTGTTATACACTGGAAATGAAACACTTATATGCAATGCACTAAAATCTTCCATGGCGGTTGGTGCCTCAATAGAACTTGAAAAAAGAAATTGGAATGCTCTACCTTCTAAATTCTGTCTGATTTTATATGTGTCGGTCTCAAAAATAATTTCAGGTTTAACTACTGTGTCAATATTATCCAATATTTCTTTTCGTATTAGCTCATGATACTCTTCAGGAGGGTTATCGGTTATCTCTATAATATCTGGGAGATAACCAAGTTCATTGGTTAAAAATTTTGTAATTCCAATGGCTGTGTTGGTATCACTTACAACTGCAAAGTATGAATTTGGACGCACTAGTATAATGGCATCTCCAGGATACTCCATATAACGATAAACCCATGATTCTTCTTTTTTAATAAATCTTTCGATTAATTCGGAATCAACTTCAAGTTTATCACCAACAGTTCTTAAGAATTGAGCTGTCTGTTTTGCTCCTATTGGTACGTTAGGAAATGTTATAAATGGCGTTTTAAATTTTTCTTCAAGTTTTTTAACAATTCTATGTCCATTCCATGTTGATAGTAAGATGTTGTACTCAGCAGAAGGTATGGAGTCAATGTTTCTTATTCCATTTTCTTCAGTGAATATTATATTGGCTTCAATCCCGATACTTGCAAGAAGTTTTTTAACAGTGGAGAGTTCTCCTTTCCAAAAAACATGATTATATGGAATTATACCAAAGATGTTAACCAATTTCTTTTGAACTGGTTTTTCCGTTAAAAGTTGATCTATAATAGCCTCAAAAAACAATTCATACCCTTCATGAGAATGCCCTTTAAATCCTGGGGCATTAACATGAACGATTGAAGCTTTATTTCTAAATTCACCTACGATGTTATCAACATCATCACCAATAAGTGATGGGACACATCCAGATATGACGACAAACAAATCTCCATTAAATATTTCAATGGTGGATTGGATAAGGTCTCTAAGTTTATTTTCACCTCCAAACACAACGTGTTCTTCGACTAAACATGAACATGGTGTACTTGTTCCTCCTTCGTTACCACCAGCTCCTTGTCCTCCAGCATATAGAGTTCCAAACAGCTGACCAATTCCACAGCCAGCACCAGAGTGTAGTATGGGTACACCACCACAGATTCCTAAAGTGGTTCCATAGGCTCCTGCAAGTGAACAACTAAAACGTGGGGCTTCAAGAGAATTTTTACTTAAATCACCACTTAAATAAGTTTTTTTACTCATAAATTCTTCCTCTTTTTTTTTTACTTTGTTTCTTGTATTTATTACTTACTACCGCCTTTTTCTACATAATACAATGGATCTGGCTGTTGATACCACCAATCCTTATAACTTTTTGGAGTCTTTTCACTTAAGGTTTTGTTATATGACCTATTTTTAAATGCTTGTAATAAGAAGTTACCAAAGGCAACGGCACCAGCATAGCCAGATTGGGTACTCCATGGATCTGCGTCCCCTCTTAAAGAATGTATTCTTGTGACGTTGTTATCACGTTCCCATGATCCGCCTTGAAATGGACAGGTTAGAGTTAAGTCAGGATCTATATTTGAAGTTATATTGGCTTGTTCTGCTGCTTGGAAGGTGTTGACCATTAAATCAAAGTCACCATGCTTTTCTATAATATCGTCTAAAAATTCGATTAAGAGATCATCAAAATCTTGAGCCATGGCAGCAGGAGCTTGAAGACCTAATTCATCAAAAAATGGCATTTGATTAACAAGTCTACCTTGACCAAGAGACCCTAAAACTCTTATTTTTTCACCATTTTCATGAAGTCCAATTAATTTTTCTTGAATAGTTTCCATTTTTGGCTTCCAAATTTTATGTTCCTCTTTTATAAGATCTTCTACTTCATCTTCCTTGTTGGTGAACTTACCGATTTGACGTAACCATTCATCAGTATTTTTTATACCTGTTGGGGATGGATAAAGGAAATAAGGTACATTAAACTCTTTTTCAAGACCTTTTGAAAGATAATCAGTGTAGGTAGGACATATTGGTGCCGTTAAGGCTGCTTCAGATAATATCTCAAATTGATCAACGGTTGCAAACTCAGGTATAAAATTCACTCTTAAATCTAACTTTCCAAGTAATCTTTTAATTTCAAGACGATCCTGCCAGGTATAAGAAAGCATACTTGCAACATTTACTAAATCTTCTTGTTTCTTTCGTGGTTGTTTAACTAAATATTTTAGCACACCATGCCAAAATGCATCATAGCCAGTTTGAACTAGTCGTGATCTTACTCCTTCACAATGAACTGGCACGATCTTTGCTTTAACCTTTGGTTGTACACTATTAACCGCTCCTTCAATATCTTCACCTATGATTCCAGTGGTACAGGAGGTTAATATAAAAATTGCTTTTGGAGAGTATCTATGTTCAGCTTCAAGTATGGTTTCTTTCAACTTCTCATTTGCACCATAGATAACATCTTCTTGTTGTAGGTTAGTGGTAAGCCAATTAAGGTTGTATTGTGCAGGTCTTCCTAACTCAACAGGCACCCCCCTATATAATTCACGATAACCTAATGCACTTGCAGAACAGCCCACAGGTGAATTAAAAATCGTGACTGCATCACGTATTGTTGGAACTCTAACAGATAGGTAGAAGTTAAGTACACAACCTCCTGATTGTTGAAATTTTCTCTCTGAACATAACACTTTCCCTTCTTTAGCATTCTTTGAAAGTTTTGATGCTTTTCCGTAGTAAACATTTGTCCCATTGGCTCTTTGTTCACGACTAGGACATGTATTTTTATTTAAATCAATGAAATCATACTCTTCATTTGACATTTTATCACCATAAAGTTACAGTTTAATTATTCCTCTTAAAACATCTTAATTTTATATTTAAATCTTTTCATTCCTTTAAATCTTTTCATTCCTTTAAATTTTATTAATTTTGCTTAGATTAACTATAATTTGAAATATAGTCTCTAAAAATTAAAATTCGTTCATTTTACGGTTAATTTAAAGGTTGAATATTATAATTAATACTATCATCATTGGCTTAGTAGAATTATGTTCTAATTAAAGCATATTTAATGAAATTGTCTGAAGTTAGGCACATGAACGTTCTTATTTTAAAGAAATCTTTCGAAAATTACATTGACTTCTTTTAATAAGTTTTGCATTATTCCATCCTTCATAAGTACCTCCGTTAAATTACAATTTTGAATTATAAATCTTGGAATCTTTTAAATTTTAAATGTGCTTTTTATTATAGATCTGCAGATTAGAACTTCTCTGTCGATTAGAACTTCCTTTTTTAAAAAAATTTAGATCTTAAAATCTCCTTCTTCCTGTTGTTTTAACTTGATTAGTCTATCAGACCAAGATTCAGCCCAATTTTTAAGTTCATTACTCTCTAAAGGACTTGGTACATATTCTTCTCTGTTTTTATAGATGCTATTTGCAAGTTTCTTATAGACGTTAGCTTGATTGGAATTTGGATCAGCTTCGATTGTAGTTTTTCCACTTAGTTCTGCTTGAGTGACAGATAAAGATCTTGGAATAAAACCAGTTATCGTACTATTAGTTTGCTTAGCAAAATCATCTAAAATGTCTTGTTGGTTTGAAAATGTGATTGAATTTCCAAGTATTCCACTGAACAATGCACCTCCACCATTTGAATATTTTTTAATTCCTTTAAAAAGATTGTTGGCGGCATAAATTGCCATAAAATCCGCAGACGAGATAGTATAAACTTGATCTGCAATTCCTTCTCTTATTGGCATAGCAAAACCGCCACAGACAACATCTCCAAGAACATCATATAAAACAACATCTGGTGCGTACTCTTCAAAAACATTTTCTTGTTTTAAAAACTCCACAGCAGTAATAATACCTCTTCCAGCACAACCTACACCTGGTTCTGGACCTCCAGCTTCAATACAGTGAATACCATTAAAACCTTCATAGATAACATCCCCTACATTAATTTTGCCTCTTCCTTTACGTAAAGAATCTAAGACTGTTGGTATTGAATTTCCTCCAGTTAAAGTATTGGTAGAATCACTTTTTGGATCACAACCTATCTGCATTACACTTAGTCCTGATATGGACAATGCTGCACTAATATTTGAGGTTGTAGTTGATTTTCCAATTCCACCTTTACCATAAATTGCGATTTTTTTAGTCAATATTATATTCTCCATAGTTTATTACAAACTTTAAATTGAAAACATATTAATTTTCATAACAATAATTATATTTTTTTTATAACAATTGTTATATAACGGTTATAATTATCTTTACATATAAAGCTTGTTGTTAAAAATCTAAAAAATTGAATCGCTGGATATTTTTTTTTTTTGTTACTACAGTCCAAAACTTAATTTTTTTGCAAAAAGAGTGTTAGTAATATGTGGTAAACAAGATGTCATATTTTTAATGTACATGAGAATTGTTCAAATTATTTTCATCATTTTAATCTTGAACAGCTCCCACTTTTTATTGAAATTAAAAATTTTTTCAAATTTTCAAATTTTTTGAGTATCGTTCACGATGAAGTTGATGTCTAATCCAAAGAACACTCCTGTAAAGCATAATTTTTGGACTACAACAACGAACATTTTCAACGCTTTTCATTGTGCAATGCAATGATTTTTGCAGCTTTTCTATGAATCGATGGTTTTAAATACTTTCTTTAGATTCATTGGTTTAGAAGATGATAAAATAATTTTCATAGAATATTCAAGTGTATTTCCATGATGGAAGAAGAAGTAATGTTGAGAATAAGTAAAATGATATGTTAAATGCCTCTAATTTTTTTTAAAAAAATAGAGGACTAAAAATATTATGAACGGTCTAATTTAAGAGTTGAATATTTACTTTACTTGTACCCTATTAAAGATTAAATACTTTCTTTGCATTGTTTTCTGTGATTTTATTAACTACAGAAAAATCTATTCCTTTAATTTCTGCAATTTTATCAATGGCTAACTTAACAAAAGACGGTTCATTTCTATTTTCTCTATTTGGGTGAAGGTAAGGGCTGTCTGTTTCAGTTAGAATATTTTCTAACGATACTTCACTAAAAAGTTCTTGATGTTTTTTTGAGTAATCTATCATTGTGGAGACAGATGTGAAGTAGCCCATATCCTCTATTTTTTTCGCTGTTTTTAAACTACCACTGTAACAATGGAAAATCACGTCTGGAATATTTTTAAATTGACTCACAATATTAAATGCTTTTTTTTCAGCATCTCTACAATGAATTAAAATTGGTTTTTGATTTTCGTTGGCAAACTCACAGAACCTTTTAAAGATATCCACTTGTTTACTTCTTTGGAGTTTGTCTTTAACATAAAAGAAATCCATTCCAACTTCACCAATGGCTACAATTTCATTTAAATGTTCTTTTATTTGTGATAAAACTTTATCCACATCTTCATTATTCATATTAGCGGATTGGAGTGGATGAAATCCAAATGTTGGGTAAATAAAGCTATCATACTCTTTTGAAAGTTGTAAAGCTTTGATGTTTCCTTCAAAGCTTGTTCCTGAATTTATGAGAGCTTTTAAATTTTCTTTTGCTCTTTTTATAACTTCATTTCTATCTTTATCAAAATCTTTGAAATCTACGTGGCAGTGTGTATCTATCATAGTTTATCACACATTAAAATTATAGTTCATATACCATCATCAACGGATGGCTTCATCGAATGATTTCTAAAATCAAATCTAAGTCGTCCAAGTTTAGGAGATCAACCTTTTTACCACTTTCTCCTTGTAGCTCTTTTTCCATATTAATGTGGTTGTAGGTTACGATGTTTCCTTCAATATCTATTTCTCCGCAGTCTTCAAGGGCTTTAGCTATTTCATCTGTGGGTGTGGAACTTAGATATTGGATTATCTTTTTTGCCTCTCCTTTAAATTCAGGACCTATCTTATCCATTCTTGGTGTAACTTCAATAATTTTTTCTTTGATGTTTGGTTTACTGTTTTTTATTCCTAAATTTTCTATCTTCAACGTTCCTTTAACATCTTCTTCATATTGATTTAAAACGTTCAAGACCTCACCACTTTCAGAGTAGATGTTGACGGTATTTAATGTTTGATTTAAAGGTATTTTAAAGGAAGATTTAAATCGTCTTATATGATCTATTAATTTAATAGCTGTATCTCCTTCGCTTTCCCATTTTAAATCAACAAGATCATCTTCTACCACAGGCCAAACATCATTTTGAATCTTACGTGTCTTATCGGTGGTTAAATAGCTGCACACTTCGTAGGTGAAGTGTGGTGTGATTGGACTAAGCAACTTTAAACTTGTGTCTATAACAGTTTTTAGAGTGTATTTAGCTGATAATTTAGATTGAATACTTTTCTCATCCTGATTTTTATTGTAAAGTCTGTATTTAACGGCTTCAATGTATTCATCACAGAAGTCATGCCAAATAAATCTTTGTGTTGAACTTATCGTATCCGAGAAGTTATATTCTTCAAATCCATTTGTGACTTTTAAAGTAAGTTTATTTAGCTTGGATAGAATCCACTTATCCAATGGTTCTAAAAGGGGCTTTTCTTCAATCTCTTCAGTTATATGTAGGCTGATAAATCTAAATGCATTCCAGAATTTTCTTAAGAATTTATAACCATACTTAATGTTTTTCCAGTCAAAAGGTAGATCTGATCCTGGTAGGCTATTTGCAGCCCAAATTCTAAGTGGATCTGCCCCGTATTTACTTATGACTTCATCTGGAACTATTACATTACCACGAGACTTACTCATTTTATATCCATCTTCACCAAACACCATACCATTAACTTCAATGTCTTTAAATGGTTTAAGGCCTGTCAATGCTTTAGTTCTAAGAATAGTGTAAAATGCCCATGTTCTAATTATATCATGGCCTTGTGGACGTAAATCAGCTGGAAAACAATCTGTGTAGTTTGGATTTGGCCAACCAGCGTTCCAAAGAGGAGATATAGAACTATCCATCCAAGTATCTAAAACGTCTTCTTCCCCTATAAAATCGGTGGAACCACATTCACAGATATAATCTATCTTGTTCCCATTTTCATCGATAGCCATTGGTTTTGTTTGAGTTGGATCAACAGGCAACTCTTCTTCTATGGCGACATGAATCCTTCCACATTTTTCACAGAACCAAACTGGAATGGGTGTTGCAAATATTCTCTGTCTTGAAATACACCAATCCCATTGCATGGAATCAGCCCAATTTAACAATCGAATTTTCATATGCTCTGGAATCCAATTAATCTCCTCTGCAGTTTGTTTAATATCATTGTTAAGTTTGTTAACATTGATGAACCATTGTTTTTTAACCAATATTTCAATTGGAGCTTTACACCTCCAACATTTACCGACGTTCTGACTAACTTTTTCCTGTTTTTCAATACAATCGTTTTCTTTTAGATCGTTGATCGTGGATAGTTTACACTCATTTAAACTCATACCCTTGTATTTACCTGCAGCTTCACTCATCTTTCCCTTTTCATTGATGATTTCAATCGTGTCTAAATTATGTTTGTTGACCCATGAAACGTCAGTTTTATCACCGAAGGTACATACCATAACGGCTCCAGTACCAAAGTCAGGATCGACTTCATCATCGGCTATAACCTTAATTTTTTGACCAGATAAGGGAACTTCAACTCTTTTACCAACTAAATCGGAATATCTTTCATCTTCAGGATTTACAACAACACCAACACAAGCGGACATTAATTCTGGACGGGTTGTAGCTATTAGAACTCCATCTTCAGAATCACCGTCCTTAGCTAAACCTTTAAATCTTACATAATTCAAGCTGGTTTCATTGCTTTCATATTCGACCTCTGCAAATGCAATGGCTGTTTCACATCGAGGACACCAATTGACAGGATGAACTCCTTGATAAATTAAACCATCTTCATACATTTTTAAGAAAGAGTACTGGGTTTTTTTCATATATTCAGGAGTCATGGTTATAAATTCTCTACTCCAATCCTGAGAAAACCCAATAGATTGCATCTGCCCCCTCATTAAGTCAATGTTTTCTTCTGTTAAGTCAACACACATCCTTCTAAAATCGGATCTTGAAACATTGTTTTTTTTAATGTTGTGTGTCTCTTCAACTTTAACTTCAGTTGGCAAACCATGACAATCCCATCCTTGAGGAAATAAAACATCGTAACCTTTTAATCTTTTATATCTTGCAATCATATCGATGTAGACCCAATTTAAAACATGACCCATATGTATGGATCCCGTTGGATAAGGTGGTGGAGTGTCGATTATATATCTTGGCATTGTTCCATCTCCAATGAATTTATGGATTTTAGTATTTTCCCATTTATTCTGCCAATATTTTTCTTTTTTATAGTCATACTCTTTTGGAACCATTTTTTCAGTCATTTATTCTCTCCAAAATAATTTAATAGTGATGTAATATTAACATGGTAGTTTATATCTGATGAAAATCTTTACTTATAATATTATATGAATAATATTTTATTAATATTTTTTTTTGAATATTTTTTTTTGAGAGGTGGACAAAAGTCTAAATTTTAAAATTAAAAACTCTAAAAATGCTTTAATTTAGAAAATAAGAAAATTTTTTCTTAAAAAAATTAGTTTTGACCACCTCTCTATTTTTTTTTATAAAAAAAAAGTTTATTTTATTATGTTGATATTATTAATTATTTTTATATTTTAATATGAACAATATGAATTATAATTTTTATTTAGTTTACTATCAAAATTAGAAAATTTTAGAATTAGAAATTTATTTTAAAAATTAACGATAACCATGAATATTAACTTAAAATTAAAAGAAGTTCATATACTACTTGGTGCAAATCTTATAAATCAATTTAATTGATTTAATGGTTAAATATTATATTGATACTATCACTGGTTTATGGTGATGTTTTATTAAAGTATATTCAACGAAGTTGTACGAAGTTAGGTGCAATAGCGAACGTACTATTGTAATTCACTAAAAACATAAAATGTGTAAAAGTTTAATTAAAATAAAATTATAATTGATACAATAAAATTTGATTTATTATAATTATGAAATAATATAATATATAGAATTTTTTAATATATAAAATTTGTTATAATTAATATTAATTACTTATCACATCTTCATACGTTGTTTATTATCTATTGTTGAGTTATTAATACAAAAAGGTGGAAATATGGGATTGCTTTGGCTTTATATAGCAATTATATTAGCATTAAGTGATGTACTTCATGGAAAACTTATGTGGAACGTTTTCAATGATTTCTATGTGTTATTCGCTGGATTTGTCAATGAAATGGTTTCTTCTCCTGTACATGGATGGGTTGTACATGAAGTACTTGAAGCTATTTTCAACGTTGTTGTACTGTCCATCATATTTCTATCATTAGAAATAGGGATACTAGGGGGCTTAGTACACTTATGTATCGATGTGACTCACACACTATTCATGAAAAATAAAAACCCCATTGTACACAGAGCGTTACATTTTGTTATAGAATCCATATTTTTCATTTTAATATATGGACTGTAGTCTTATCAATCCAAAAAAATTATTATATTCCTACAACCCATAAAATTACAACATCACCAATTATTTAAATAAAAGAAAAAAAAATAAGGTTATGAACAACGTAGTCATATAAATTTTAAGTTAACTGCGTTGCTTTCTACACTATATTAAAAAAGGATAAGCGTAATAAACCGATCAGTGATTTCATTGAAAAAAATTGTTCGTTCCCCTGGCTCTGCAACCATCGTAAATGCCATAGCCACTGGATATGGATCTGCTTTTGGCATTAACTTGGATATAATAGCTAAAGGAAAACTAAGCTCATCAGAGATTAAATGTTCTACAAACATTGACACTAAAACGACCTTAATGGAACTATGTGCCAAGGAAGTTATAAATTATTATGGGGTTAAAACAGGAGTGGAGATTAATGTTGAGTCTAAACTTCCTCAAGGTTCAGGTCTTTCAAGCAGTAGTGCGTTGTCAAATGGTGTCGTTAGTTTAACGGCTAATTTGATCGGTGAAGAGTTTGATCTAAATCCATTAACGGATGATGAAATCATTAACTTAGCTATTGATGCGTCTTTAAAAGCCAAAGTTACCATAACAGGAGCTTATGATGATGCTACCGCTTCATATTTTGGTGGAATAACGGTTACCAATAATGTTAAGAGAAAAATTATTTTTAAAGAGAGAATAGAAGAGTATAACATACTAATATATATGCCAGATACCGTCTCTTTAACTGGAGACTGCAATGTGGAGAAAATGGAATTATTGTCTCCATTGGTTGATGTTGCATTTGATTTAGCATGTAAAAAAGAATATTTCAAAGCTTTAACTTTAAATGGAATTCTTTACTCAACATCCTTAGGTTTTGATACTAAACCAGTTATGGATGCCCTTGAAAATGGAGCTTTAGCTTCTGGACTTTCTGGCACTGGTTCATCCATCGTGACAATATCTGATAGCCAACATAAAGATGATATTCTTGATATTTTAAGTTCTTATCCAGGTGAAGTTGCCGAAACCCAAGTGGATAACGTTGGAACCAAGTTTATTTCTAGATAAAACAAGTTATTAATCATGAAGTGAATGCAATGAATGAGAAAATTAAAGTTAATACCAAAAAAGAAGCTGAAGAACTACTTAATATATCAAGAGAAGAGATAGACAAAATAGACCACGAAATTTTAGAGTTAATTTCAAAAAGAACCAAACTTGCCAAAAGTATTATGTACGCAAAAAAAATTTTAGATAGGAATATTTACGATG
The DNA here is from genome assembly GCA_031282205.1 of Candidatus Methanovirga aequatorialis. Classification (GTDB taxonomy): domain Archaea; phylum Methanobacteriota; class Methanobacteria; order Methanobacteriales; family Methanobacteriaceae; genus Methanovirga; species Methanovirga aequatorialis. The sequence goes on from JAITEE010000014.1 coordinate 17,685, forward strand.
AGGAAAGAGAAAGGGTCGTTCATGAGAACATAAAAAAAATGGCTACCCAGAAAAACATGGACGAGGACGTTATCTTAAAGGTCATGACCTTGCTAATGAAGTTAAGTAAAGATACTCAAAAAAATCTAGAATAATAAATTAGATACCAATTGGGTCATTTTTATTCATTTTAAGAAGATCTTTGTTATCAAATAAATAGGTGTCATGTTAGAATATTTATTAATCAAATATAAACCATAGTTGGATTATGGAATAATTATTAAAATTGAATAAAATAAATAAAATTAATTATTAAACAAATATGTTATTATGAATATATTTAAATATAATCGGTCGGGGAGTATGTCAAGAATTATATGGTTGTGAATTAATATAATTAGAACAACGTATTTATATAATAAAGATATAAACTAATAACTTAATAATCTTTTATTATAATGACTATCAATCATAAAATTAAAGGAGATGGGAAAATGGGGAATATTAGGACTTCATTTGTTAAACGTATATCTAAAGAGCTTATTGAAACTCATAGAGGTAAATTTAATACAGATTTTGACGACAACAAGAGATTGGTCGCTGAGTACTCTACGGTCAGTACCAAGCACTTAAGAAATAAAATTGCTGGATACGTTACAAGACTAATGAGACAGCGAGAGAATCAATATTAAATTACTAATAAACCCTAACTTTTTTTATAAAAAGCTTTTATAAAAATTTACGTTAAAGATTTACTTTCAACTCAAAAGAGAATTATTGTACTGTTTTCGTTGGAAAATTTAGAAGAACTTGTTCTTTGTTTGTTACCATAGTAACTTAGGAGAGTTTTACTCTCCATCGTTCATGAAATGGGCTTAAAGGAAATCATTCCTTGCCTTTAAAGCTACAAAAAATTTTGATTTTTATTTTGGTTCTAAAATTAACATTAAAACTTTTTCTATTTTTTGATTAAGATCGATTACGATAAATCAACGATCATTTGCAATAAGTAAAAAGCGGTATAACAACTTATTATTCTCAACTACTAAACAAATGGGAGGAAATTGTGTGGATAGAAGTAATAAAAAAATAATTAAATTAACAACTCCTTTAGATGATGAAATAACATCCAAGTTAAGAGTTGGGGATGTAGTAACCGTGTCTGGTAAGATGTTAACTGCAAGAGATCAAGCTCATAAACGTATCGTTGAAGAAGGTTCACCTATTGACTTGAACAAAGGGGTTATATTCCATGCTGGACCAATTATCAAAACAAAAAAGGATTTAAAAGAGGATAACTTAAATATGGATGATTTTGAGTTAACAGCTATTGGACCAACTACAAGTATGAGAATGAATCCGTATGAAGGACATGTTCTTGATCTAGGAGTTAAAGCTATTGTTGGAAAAGGCGGAATGGATGAAAACACAGCTGAAGCACTTAAAAAAAATGGTGCTGTTTATTTAGTGGCCGTTGGTGGCTGTGCAGCCTTATATTCTGATTCAGTTAAAAATATTTCTAATGTTTTTTGGCTTGATTTAGGTATTCCAGAAGCTATTTGGGAATTGAACGTTAATGAATTTGGTCCTTTAATAGTTGCAATGGACTCAAACAATGGCAACCTTTTCAAAAAATGAGTAATGACTTATAACTTTCCATAAATTCTAAATTTTTTAGAGTGCCACAAATGATATATGATGTGACATATTAGTGAGAATATATGATTTTGATTACTGGAGCAGCTGGATACATAGGATCTCATGTTAACAAATTGATGCATGAGAACGGTTATCAGACGATAGTTTTAGATAACCTCCATAATGGTCATGAAGAAATGGTTAAATGGGGAAAGTTTGTAAAATGCGATTTAAAAGATGTTAAACTATTAAGCCATGTGTTTGAGAAGTATGACATAGAAGCAGTGATACATTTAGCTGCTTTAGCATCTGTTAAGGAATCAGTTGAATTTCCACAAAAATATTATAAAAACAACTTCCAATACACTAAAAATCTTTTAAACGTCATGGAGAAATTTAAGGTAGGTAAATTTATTTTCTCTTCAACGGCTTCCGTCTATGGTGAGCCTAACTTTGTCCCCATATCTGAAGAACATCAACTTAAACCAATGAACCCTTATGGTGAATCAAAGTTAATGGTTGAAAACCTACTGTCTGAAAAATCTAAAAATTCTGATTTTAATTATGTCATCTTCAGATATTTTAATGTAGCTGGTGCAGATTCAAATTCTGAAATCGGAGAAATCCATGAAATCGAAACTCATTTAATCCCTAAGGTTTTAGACGTTGCATTGGGTAAAAGTAAGAGAATAGCTATATTTGGTGACGATTATCCAACTCCAGACGGAACCTGCATTCGAGATTATATTCACGTTAACGACGTGGCATCAGCTCATCTTAAGGGATTGAATTTTTTAGAGAATGATAAAAGTGATGTTTTTAATTTAGGTATTGGTAGAGGGTTCTCTGTAAAAGAAATTATAAAAAGTTGTGAAGAAGTTACAAACTGTTACATACCTACAGTTGTTGAAGAGAGACGAGAAGGAGATCCAGCTATTTTAATATGTGACAATCAAAAAGCATATAAAACTCTAAAATGGAAAGCTGAGCTTAATAATGTCTATACAATGATTGAATCAGCCTACAATTTCCATAGAAAACTCTGATTTAATAGTTATTGGTTTTAAGTGTTTAAAATGAGATTTAAAGAGTTGATGTTAAGATATTTAAAAGATGGAAGTGATGATTTATTAATTCAATTTTTTAGATATATTTTTGTTGGTGGTTTTGCTTTTTTGGTAGATTTTGGTTTTTTATATCTATTAACAGAATATTTAGGTCTGTTCTATATTATATCTGCAACAATTTCATTCACAATAGGTCTTGTTGTAAACTACATTTTAAGCCTAACATGGGTTTTTAATAAAAGGAAACTTAATAATAGAGTCCATGAATTTGCAATTTTTGCATTAGTGGGAGTTATCGGTTTAGGTCTAAATGATATTATAATATATTGTTTTACAGCTATTTTAAGTGTCTACTACCTATTTTCAAAAATTATCTCTCAAGTCGCTGTACTTCTTTGGAACTTTCTTGTAAGAAGATACGTTCTCTTTAAATAGCGTTACTTATTTTAATGATATAACACATGAATTAAGAGGTGTACATTTGGAAAATTGTGAAGTTATTATAATTGGAGCTGGTCCTGCAGGTTTAACTGCAGCTTATGAGTTATTAGATAAAACAGACATTAAACCCATTATATATGAAGTAACTGGTAAGATTGGAGGTATTTCAAAGACAATTGAGTTTAAAGGAAATAGAATCGATATCGGTGGTCATAGATTCTTTTCTAAAAATCAGAATATAATGAATTGGTGGTTTAATATACTTCCATTACAGGGAAAATCATCGTCTGATGATAAAATATTGGATAGAAAATTAAACCTTCCTCATGAATACTCACAAAGAAAATTAAAATCAGAAACATATCAGAAATTTCTTGCACCAGACCCAGATGTAGACGACAAGGTCATGCTCATGCGTGATAGACTCTCAAGAATATTTTTCCTTTCTAAATTTTTTGATTATCCTATCAGTTTAAAGTACGACACGTTAAAAAATCTAGGTCTAAAAACAACGGTGGGAATCGGTTTAAGTTATATTAAAGCCATGATTAAACCTATTCAAAATGAAAATACTCTTGAAGATTTCTTTATTAATCGTTTCGGACGAGAACTCTATAAAACATTTTTCAAAGATTATACGGAGAAAGTTTGGGGTATTCCTTGTAATGAAATCGATGCCGATTGGGGTTATCAAAGGGTAAAAGGTCTTTCAATAAAAGAAACAATGAAAAATGCTTTAAAAGTAAATAGAGATCAAAAAGATGTTGAAACAAGTTTGATATCCCAGTTCTACTATCCTAAGCACGGTCCAGGTCAAATTTGGGAAGAAGTAGCCAATTTAATCCTTGAAAATGGTGGTGAAATACACTACAACATGGAGGTGATGGGAATAAAAACGGAAGGTTCTTCTATTTCAGAGATTGAGATTCTTGATAAGATAACAGGAGAAAAAAGTTATAGGAAAACCGACTATTTATTATCTACAATGGCTGTAAAAGAGCTTATACATTCATGGAAAGATGATGTTCCCCTAGACGTGAAAAAAACAGCTGAAGGCCTTATATATAGAGATTTTATCACGGTTGGTATCCTTTTAAAAAAGTTAAGGCTAAGTAATTATACCAAAAAAAGAACCATAAACAACATAGTTCCAGATAACTGGATATATATACAGGAAAGAGAAGTTAAAATTGGTAGACTACAAGTATTCAATAACTGGAGTCCCTACATGGTAAAAGATCCTGAAAAAATTTGGATAGGTTTAGAATATTTCGCAAATGAAGGGGACGAACTTTGGAACATGGCCGATAAACAGTTCACAGATTTTGCAATTACTGAACTTGAGAGTATAAATGTAATTGATAAAAAAGATGTGTTGGATAGTGTACTAATCCGTGAAAAAAAGGCTTATCCCGCTTATTTTGGAACCTATAAAAATTTTGACCTTATAAAAAATTTTACAGATAAATTTGAAAACTTATTTTTAATAGGTAGAAATGGAATGCACCGTTATAACAATATGGATCATTCAATGCTTACTGCAATGGAAGCCGTTGAAAACATTATAAACAACGTAAAAACTAAAGACAACATATGGAACATAAACAGTGAGAAGAATTATCATGAGTCATCATAATATACCAATCATAGTGCTTTAAGTTTTATTGTTTAGGTTTTGAAGTTTTGAGATTGGGAGTTTTGTGACTTCACTGACTAAGTTTAGATTTAGTCCTTTTTTCATTAAGTTAATAGCTATTTTTATCGATTTTTCTTTTTCACCCTTCATTTTACCTTCTTTTTTGGCTATTTTTAGTCTGATTTGTTCGTCCATTTTGTATATTTCCTTTTCTTTGCTTTTTGAAAACATTTGTCTTTCCTCCTCAATTTTTTTTATTAAGTCATCTCTTGACGTTTCTTGTTCGAGTTCATCTTCATTAAAATGGCCATAGATGTACATTAGAAGTCGATATCGGGGAATGAGAGGTGGACAAAAGTCTAAATTTTAAAATTAAAAACTCTAAAAATGCTTTAATTTAGAAAATAAGAAAATTTTTTCTTAAAAAAATTAGTTTTGACCACCTCTCGGAATATCAGTATTTAGGTATTTTTTTTCTACCTTATCAAAGATGAATATTTCTAATGGATTGTCATCGTGGTCTTTTGTATTTAACAGTTTGAAGTTGTGTTTACAAACTTCTTTTTTATATTTATATATTTATAAATTTTTATATTTATAAATTTTGTGATTTAAAATTGCAACTCCGATCAATTTTTGGACTTCACAATAATCATCTCCCTTTTTAAGAGTTGTGGAACTTAAACGGTCACTATAGAATTTTAATCGTTTTTCCACTCCAAATACTTCCGTATTCTGGACTTCGATAGTTATTAGAGTGTTGTCGGTTGTTTTAATGGTAACATCTACGTTAACACTTTTTCCACTTAGTAAGTCTTTGTTTATCTCACTATTCAATATTTGTTCTATTTTCACTTCTCTATCAAGTAATCTTTCAAGGAACTTTTCTAATAATCCTTTGGATTCGTTCCTACCAAAAATTGTCTTAAATACAAAGTTTTTTAAGATATGATAGTCATTATTTTCTTCATTAGTCATTTAATTACCTTAATTTACATTTTTCACTATTCATAACCTGTCACATCAACCTGTCATATCATTTTACATCTTATAAAAAATGAATTTTAATAAGAACGTTTCAGAATAATTTGATTTCAAAATCAATGGTTTTAAATAGTATTATAAATTTTCTGATTATAATGATTTTGGTAAAGTTTGTCAATTATAAAATATCAATATCCAATATAATCTATTTAAATTTAATTTAGAGAATTTTTATAAGAAATAGTTAGATTAATAATTGATAAGTATTACCATTATCACTATAATAATTATATAAATATTACTAATTGAAAAATGTATATGCTAAAAACTTTACACTCTCGATTTTCCTAAATTGTCTTTGGCAGTGTAGTACTTCTACTGTCATGTGGTGAACCTTCATGTATTATAATGATTTTGGTAAAGTTTGTCAATTTTAGTGGATTAAGTTCCAATGTTGTTGTATCCATTTTTTAGCACATTTTGTCTGTTTTAAAAATCTTTCAAAACCTTCAACAACTTTTTCCTTTATTTTATTAATGTTTTCAAG
>JAITEE010000015.1 GCA_031282205.1 Candidatus Methanovirga aequatorialis
TCAATATTCGAACTGTAGGGACTACAGGGATTGCCTTTAGTAAAACTAACATTAAGTTAGTGGATTAGGAAATCGGTTTAGATACCGAATCTACGTCCTCTTAGGGCGTAGTAGTTCAACTTTTTCTCTCTTCAACGAATTTAGGAACGGCGTACTTAAAAGGATCAAATTTTTCTAAATTTTTAACTTCAACACATTTCATGGACACTTTACTATGAAGAGAACTTGGTAGTCTTAATATTCTTTTTAAATCAATGGAAACCTTTCCATCCACCATAGATAAATTGACTCTTGCCATAGCATCTAAAAAATTTTTATATCTTCTTGGACCTATTTTATCTCGAAATAGTCCTAATTGATAGTTCCCATTTTTGCTTTTTTCTATTTTGTCCCTATTTTTTATAACGTCCTTTAACAGATTGGTATTCATTCCCTCTATTTTCTCTTTACCAGTCATATGAAAAACATTTCTAACTAGTCGGTTAATAAAAAGGTTCGTGTAACCTAAGGGTATTTCATTTGTAGGAACATCGGCACCTGTAATGTATTTTAGGATTTCTCCTCTAAGCTCGGATTCTTCTTCCATTATGAATTGATCAAGTACTCTTATATGGTATCCACGACCAGAATAAACAAGATATACATTTTTAAGTCCTAAATCTCCTTTTAATGTATCAATGTATATTCTTGCAAGTTCTAATGATTCATTTAAACAAGTTTCACACACGTTATCACAGTTACATGATCTTATGGGTATATCTTTTGCATCGATGTCGAATACAAGTTCTGAGTGTTGCCAATCCTGCCTACGTCTCGGTTCGTTATAAAATGCAACGGATATGTACGTTGCGAAAGGTGTTTTTGCTCTTAGAAATTTTTTAAGAGCTCTTTTATTTGAGAATGTTTTATATCTATCGTTGGGTCCTTTTCCATAATGATCAAATCCAAACTCCCTTTTATGAATATCTTTGGTTATAAACTTCGGAAGATCGTTCATTGACCACTCTTCACGATAGTACTGTCTTCTTTCTTTAAGTGTTGATGGTTCAAAAATAAAATCACCTTTAAAATAAAAGGGGGTTAAAATATCCTTGTTTTTAAAAAAATAGTAACTATAATTTTTTGGGTCATGACCTGTAACGGTTCAGAATTTTCCCATTGTATTTAACTTACTTATGCCTGAGTTGTTAAAGACGTATTACTATACTTTCATTGTGTTAGTTGATTTTTTTAATTAAATGACGAAAGTGATTTTCGCAGTAGTCATCCGTATATCTTCTCATTGTTGGCGTCAATTATTTCTTGGAATTCTTTTGGTGCTCTTTTATAGTTTAATACGTCTACTCTGTAGGGTAAGTCAGATTCTGAAAATTTGTATTCAATGTTTGAAATTCTATGTAATCCTAAATCATCTTTACAAATGAAAGAAAGATCTAAATCTGAAAACGGTTTGTGATATCCTTCTAATCTTGAACCAAAGCTAAGAATTCACAGTCTTTGGCATGATTTTTTAGAATATTCAAAACTATTTTCATTTCCTTTTTTGATATATGGATCATTTAGGTTTCTCCATGGAGTTGATTTTTTCATCCCAGTTTATATATCGTTCCAGAGCAGAGATTAAATCTTTTATATACATTTTAAACAGTTTTGCATTTCCGCACACTTCTTTTGCTGTATTTTCATCTTAGGTATGAGATGTTTTGTTTCTTGCATCGTGAAAACCTACCCATTTGTGGAAATCGTATATTAATCCTTTTTCACCTGCAACTCTAAATAAGTCTTTTTTTGTTAGAATTTTTACTTCGTTATCTTCCATTTCTATATATCTTTTCATCATTTTCCATGAAAGTTCGTAGACAATCTCAAAATGATGTATAAGTGCGTTGTTTACAATTTCTTTTTCATAAAATTTATTTGAATGTTCTAACTCTGGAGATAACGCATAATCTAGTGCATTTGAATATGCACCTTATGCTTTTTTTAAAGAAGAGATATCCAATTTGACCATACTACCCTCGTTGTTATTATGATGATAATTGTAATGTTTATCAATATTAACTTAATTATTTTTTATAAAAATTCTTTAAATCAAAGTTAAATAGATTATATTGGATATTGATATTTTATAAATTGATAAACTTTTCATCTATGACTACAAGTTTGATTTTAAAATTTAACCTAATTTTTCTTCTTTTAATTTCTGTCATTTGTTACCAACACTTGATAGTGGTGTGCATATACACTTTTATTTAAATTATTCCTTCCTTATCTAAGTGTTCTTCATAATTTTTTCTACTTTTATTAAATTCATCAACAATGGCTGTTGCTGATGAGGTTCCTATTCTATCTGCTCCTGAAGATAATAATCTAAAGGCTGTTTTATAGTTGTTTATACCACCCGATGCCTTGATTTTCATTGTAGGGACGACTTTTTTAATAAGGTTTATATCGGTTGCCTTTGCACCAGGCACATTGTTAAACCCAGTCGAGGTTTTAATAAAATCTACTCCACATTCTTGAGCTATTAAAGAAACCTTTTCTATCTCCTGTTTGGTTAAAAGTCCTGTTTCTATAATAACTTTAACTAAAACGTCTTCAGAAACCTCTACTACCCTTTGAATTTCCTCTTTAACGGTGTTAAAGTCTTCTACTTTGATGGCTAAAATGTTCACTACCATATCTATTTCATCTGCTCCATTGGCTATTGAATTTTCTGCTTCAAATTCTTTTATTGATACCTCGTTGTAGCCTAATGGAAATCCTACAACTGTTCCAACCTTTACATCACTACTTTTTAGTTGTTTTTTTACATGACTAACATAGTATGGGCTAACTACAACTGAATGAAATCCGTATTCAATCGCATCGGATACTAATTTATCGATATCCTCTTTTTTAGCATCATTTTTTAGGTTTGTAGCTTCTATAACTTTCGCTAATTTTTCTGGTGATTTAAAGTTTATCATTTTTAACAACTCTGTTATCTTATTGATAAGATTTAACTTAAGTTATGATTTGTTTTTGTTGATCGTAGAGTCCGTCTCACAATTCAGATTTTTGACTTTTCATGAAAAATTAAGTTGACCATTCAATGCTGTCAATTTAATATGTTTGTATTTATATCCAAAGTAATATAAACATTAGCTTGACAGCATTGGTTGACCATTTGGTCTTTAAGTTTAATATTTTATCATGGTTTATTTTTAATTTTAATATAATTTTCGGTTCTGTATAAATTATTATGGATCATATGTTAAGTATTAACAAATCAGAATGTGGTTCTGTGTTTAATGTGTGTGATAACGACTTAGGATAAAAATGAACCATCAAAAAAAATTTTTAACAACCGACTATCTAAAAAACATTTTTTAAAATATATCTATCCTCCCTATTTTTTTTTTAAAAAATAGAAGCATATTAACGCTTTGTTTTACTTATTTTAAAATGTTATTCACTCTTCCATCATAAAAAATATGTTTTAATATTTATTGTAAAATTTATTGGTTATTTTAATATATTATAATGATTTTGGTAAAGTTTGTCAATTATAAAATATCAATATCCAATATAATCTATTTAAATTTAATTTAAAGAATTTTTATAAAAAATAATTAAATTAATAATTGATAAACATTACCATTATCACTATAAT
>JAITEE010000067.1 GCA_031282205.1 Candidatus Methanovirga aequatorialis
TATTATAACTATATTCTTATAATTATGGATAAATTAATGGATTAAATAAAATTTAAAGAGTAAATATTGGAATTAAATTTAGTAAAATCTTTAAAAATTTGATTTTTGGCCACGACTCTTGTTCAATAAAAAAAAATCTAACCCTATATTGAAGTTTTTAAAAAAATGAGAATTTTATAACGTCTTTAATTTTATAAAGTTAACTTTCATGTACAACGATCAAAATTGCAAGTTAAAGTTCCATTATCAACCTAAAAAAAAAATAGAGTCTAAGTTAAAATAAACAACATAAAACAGTACACGATTTGCTTACAATAAACTAAAAGATTAAAATGTGTTTATAATGAATATCACCGAAAAAATACTCTCTAACAAATATGGAAAAGAAGTAAATCCAGGAGAAATTATAGAAATAGATGTCGACTTAGTCATGTCTCATGATGGAACATCTCCACCTGCCATTAAAGTTTTTGAGAGAATAGCTGAAAATGTTTGGGATAACTCAAAAATAGCCATTGTTTTTGATCATACGGTTCCACCAAATACGATTGGCTCCTCTGAATTTCATAAGGTTGCGAGGAAATTTGGATGGGAACAAAAATTGAAACATTTTTATCATCATGGAGAAGGTATTTGCCATCAAGTGTTACCTGAAAAAGGACTCGTTGAACCAGGAAAAATAATTGTAGGAGCAGACTCTCATACATGTACATACGGAGCCTTTGGTGCATTTGCAACGGGAATGGGATCAACGGATATTGCGATGATCTATGCAACTGGCAAGACATGGTTCATGGTTCCAGAAGCATTTAAAATAAATGTCACTGGTGAATTAGGTGAAAACATCACTTCAAAAGATATTATTTTGAATATCATTGGGAAAATCGGTTCTGATGGTGCTAGTTATAAAGCAGTTGAATTTTTTGGAGATACGGTAGATAGAATGGCCGTTTCAGAGAGGATGACAATAACAAATATGGTCATTGAAATGGGGGCAAAAAATGGAGTTATGGAACCAAATCAACAAACGATTGATTATTTAAAGAAAAAAACAAATAAGACCAATTTTAACATCTTCAAATCAGATGATGATGACTATGAAAAGGAGTTCAGTTTTGATATAACCAACATGGAGCCACAAATAGCCTGTCCAAATAACGTCGACAACGTAAAACCAATATCAAAAGTTGATGGTGTGGCAATTGATCAAGGATTCATTGGTTCATGTACCAATGGAAGATTAGAGGATTTGAAGTTGGCAGCCGAAGTTTTAAAAAATGAAAAGGTTCATGAAGATGTGAGGTTAATAATTTCCCCTGCATCAGCTGAAATATATAAAGAAGCCATTGAAAAAGGATATGTACAAACTTTTATAGGATCTGGAGCTATTGTATGTAATCCTGGATGTGGACCTTGTTTAGGAGGACACATGGGAGTTTTATCTAAAGAAGAAACGGCCATCACTACCACAAATCGTAACTTCAAAGGAAGAATGGGGGATCCTAACTCGCGTGTTTACCTATCAAATCCTAAAATAGTTGCATACTCATCAATTAAAGGATACATCTCAGAACCAGAAATGTAGTTGATACAGACATGAAAAAAGTGAATGGTTCTTATGAAAACTGGGTAAAAGAGTATATAGTATGTACTATGTCACAATCCTTGTTTAGTGGAATACTCTTTGCAATATGGTGTTGTACAAACATCAATAAAAGCCATTGTATTTTTTTACTTGTAAATATCTTCCTATAAGTCTATATTGGGGGAAACAATATCTGAATACTTAAATTTGATTTTACTTCATGTGAATTTTTTACAGTGTCAAAATTTTAGAGTTATTATAGGCTCCAACATTTGAATTAAAATATCTTTGGAATATTTTGTTCCTGCTTCTCCGATTATTAAAATTATATCATTATCATTAGCTTGATTTAAAGCTATTTCAATCCCTTCTCTAACCTGTTCTTTTGTGGCACCAGTGGTGTTAATTTTTTCATACTCGATTTTGTTTTTCAAAGGAACGATCTTAGATTCAATGTACTCTGAAAAAATAAGTGCCCTATTAGATGCAGGAACAACAACATCTCCAGCAGATAACAGTCGAGCAATTTCTTTATCTCCTTCATCACCACTTTCAGAGGATATTGTATTTACAACGATCAACTTAGATTTAAGATCTGTTTGGGAGTTCAAATCTTCTTTAATAGCTAAAACTCCTTGAACAATTGATTTTACACCAGATGGGTTATGAGCGTAATCCAAAACAATGATGGGATTTTCATGAAGTATTTCAAATCTCCCAGGAACACCTTCAAAGGAGTTAATTCCATTAACAATGACTTCAAAGTTTATTCCTTCTAACCAAGCACCAGCAGCAGCTCCAAGTGAGTTGTACACATGAACAATCGAATTGTTTTTAAGATGTATCTCTCCTTGATCTTCACCAATTTTTAAAGTGTACGTGATTATATTCTTGTTACTTTCATCTTTTACCATTTTAACATTCGTTGCTTCAACATTTAGTTTTGGTTTTTTAAAACCACAAGAAAAACATCTATAGTCTGTGCTAGAAAAATAATCTAATTTTTCACCACATTTTGGACATTTTTCTTCATTATCAAACTTGTCTTGAAAGAAGTTTTTAAATCTATCATCGATTGTTTCTCCATCTATTCCGAAGAAGAGTATTTCTCCATTGGTCTCATTTTTTAAGTTAGAAAAACTAGTTACAAGAGGATCGTCACCATTAAGAATCAGATTTCTTGAGATTTCAACCATTTCTTTTTTACAGTCGACGTAGTCCTTAAAGTCCTTTTGAATATGGTCCTTTGAGATGTTTGTAACAATTCCTGTAGTGAGTTGAGAGTTCTCGCCGATTTTTTTTATTTCGCCTTTATTTCCAAATGTTCCTATTTCAATAACAGCTATATCTCCATCTAACTTTGCTTGTAATGATGGGATGAATTCATTGTTGCCTTGAATATTTAACTTATGTTCTGGAACTTTAAGACCTGTTTTTTTAAAAATGGTTTTTAAATAGTTTACAGTGCTTGTTTTCCCATTGGTACCTGTAACCCCAAAAACAGTTTTATGACTTTTAAAAAACTTCAATATTTCCTCAACACCGTATATAGGAACATTAGATAACTTTTTTAAATGATTAACAAGTTTCATATCCTTCATTAAACTTGGAGCAATGAAAAATGAACTTGCATTTTTAAGTGACTCGTCATCAAGTTCTCCTAATGATAACTTAATACCCTCCTCCATAAATTCATCTCTTAGTTTGCAGTCGGTGGAAGTATCCGAAACCGTGACTTCGTAGTCATGATCCCTTAAAATTCTGGCAATTAAACTTCCTACCGTTCCACATCCACCTATAACAAATATTTCTCCTTGAAGTGCTTTATAAAAATTGATGGCCTCTACAATGGCTGTGTTAATAAAATCACAGCTGGTGAATATAGAACCTGGCCCTATATGAAAAATCGTATCTCCTAACTCAGCTATTTCTAACGATTTGAATAATGAAGATTGAATTGAATCAGTGACATAAGATTCATCTTTACCAGCCCCTTTTAAGATTTTTAAAGCGTTGTTATAGTTAACATCACCAGTCACCTCGCTTTTAGCACTTACAACCAATTTATCACAATTTGATATATTTTCTCCAATCTTTACCTTGTCTCTAATCGTCAATGAATCTGGATTTTCTAAACTAATTATTAACTTACCGTCTACATTAAAACCTTTGAATGTCCTTTCAAAGCTTTCAGGATTATGGCCTGCATCCATGAAAATGTTAACTCCATTAACGTTACCAACTTTTTCAAATCTTCCAACTACCCCTTTAAATGTTTCAATTCTTGAAATTGCATAATCTAAATCCAAGCCAAAAATAAGACCAAACGTTAAGGTGGATAAAACATTTTCAACGTTAACCAGTCCAGGAAGAGATGTTGATACCTCCCTCTCAAAGGGTTCAACAATTTTAGGTTCAAACTTACCACAAGAACAATTCATTTTATTACAGTTCTTGCATATTAGAGTATCAAACTCATTAGATTTAATCGTGAAGGTGGAACCATTTAATCCATTTAATTTAATGTCTTCTCCAAAGATATGATAATCCACATCTTCATTGTAGAACGTTTTACTTTCAAATTCTATCTTCTGAGGTGACCTTAAACCATAGACTATTGTCCTTGATGAAAAACCATTTAATCTTGAGCTAAGGATTGGATCATCACCATTTATTATTAAAACACCATTTTCATCAATAAATTTATCGATTACAATGTGTCTATCTATGTATTCATCATAAGAATTAAATTCATTCATATGATCTGGATTTAAATTAGTTATGATGGCTGCAGATAATCTCAAGCCTTCAACTAAACGAATTGTCCCATGAGGAAGTTCAAAAATTCCCAGCTCATTTTTAAATTCGGCACCTCCTTTTGAATTATTATTCTCATCTTTTTGTAAATTATTTCCAACCATCTCACCACCAACAATCAATTCAACAAGACCTTCGATAACAAGCATCCTTTCAATAGATGAAAATAGTAACGTGTTGAATTTTTCCTCTAAAATAAAGTTGATCATGTTCGTTGTGGTTGTCTTACCATCGGACCCAGTGACACCAACCGTTGGAACCTTGATCAATGAATTTAAAATATCTCCAAAGTCTTTAAAGTTAATAAGAGTTAATTTTCCATCATCAACGTAGGTTTTTACTTTCCTAACAAATTCAAGATTAGAGGGAATGTTAGGTGAAATAAAAACATGACTAAAAGAATCCAAGTCAACGTCATGACTTCCAAGTTCAAACCTAACATCTCTTTTTTTAAGATTCTTGATCTGTTTTTGACTTTCTTCAGGGAATTTTTCAAGAGTATTAATATCATTAACCACGACTCTATTTCCTAAAAAATTAAAAAGGTTTGCAACAGGTCGTCCTGCATTACCCCCCCCAACAACAAGAATATTTTCATCTTTTATCATAATACATCAATGTCCCAATCCCTATTTTAGTGGAATACCATATCAAAATATTGTTATCGTAGTGTTTTGTAAAAAACTATCCGTATTAATCTCATATTTTTTAATTAAAAATTCGGAATTTTATCATGATAACTTCTATCAAAAATTCATTTTTAAATTTAGTTTGAATTAATGATCATTGATATTATTCACAAAGTGAATTTAGGAAAACTTAACTTACTTAAGTTAGAAAATCTTTGATTTTCTTAAATTTATTTTCCGTTTCAATAAATAAATTATTTTATAATTTTATTTTTAAAAATAATCTTCAAATTAACAATAAAACAAAACAAAATATTTTAAAGATAATAAAAGCTTATTATAACTTCCAATATTCATTTAAACCTAAATTGTCTCAGCAAAGGTTGATCCAAGTCCCAACCTTTAAAAACGGGAAATTAAAAATTTCCTATCGAAAAATAAAGGTGGATCCAATAGTTGTTCTCAATGAATTTATTAACCACGTTAAAATAGAATTAAAACGGATCAAGTTAAATATCTGCCAATTTGCAATGTTTAATAATATCAATAAAAACTTCATCATCTATGTAAGTTCCCTCTTCTCTGGTTTTCTTAACTTCTTCAACTATATGGCATAATTCATCTTCAGTAACATCAAATCCACATTCATTTAATTTAGCCTTAACCGCTCTACAACCAGAATGTTTTCCTAAAACAAGTTTTCTCTTCTGACCTACCAACTCAGGTAAATATGGCTCGTAGGTTAATGGTTCTTCAATAACCGCATCAACATGAATCCCAGACTCATGTCTAAATATATTATCTCCTACGATTGGCTTGTTTTTAGGAATATCAATGTTTGTATGTTTTGAAACCAGATTAGATAAACTTTGAATATTTTTTATTTTAAACCCTAAATCTAATCCATAAATAAATCTTAAACTCATTATTAACTCCTCAAGTGATGTGTTTCCAGCCCTCTCCCCAATACCATTAACAGTTGTTGAAACTGCAGTTGCACCAGCTAAAAGACCTGCAATTGAATTTGAAACTGCAAACCCAAAGTCGTTATGACAATGTACAGCTATTTTAGTATTTAAATGTTTTTTTAACTCGTTAACTAAAAAGGTCATTCCCTGTGGACTTATCGCCCCAACGGTATCAGCAATATGAACTCTATCAACGTCGTAATCCTCAGCTTTTTTATAGATTCTTTTTAAAAAATCTAAATCTGATCGTGTTGCATCCTCAGCCGAGAAAGCAACAAATAGTCCATGGTCTTTTGCATATTCAATTGCTTTCATACATATATTCAGAGCTTCTTGTCTACCTATATTCATTTTATGCTCTAAATGGATATCAGAAGCACCCATGAAAGTTATAATTCCATCCACATCACATGAAAGTGCAGCGTCAATATCTTCCTTTTTTGTTCTTGCCAAAGACAATATCTGAGCATCCAACCCTTGATTTGCAATGGTTTTAACGGCATTTTTTTCTTGTTCAGATACCATTGGAAATCCTGCTTCAATTTGAGGAAGTTTTAATTTATCCAACGCAATAGCTATCTCCAACTTCTCATCAACACTAAAGCAAACACCTGGAGTTTGTTCTCCATCTCTAAGAGTCGTATCATATATGGTTATATCTTTCGGAAATTCAAGTTTAGCTTCTTTGTTGTAAGGACTTACAAAATATTTCATATTATAACACCATTGGATCACTTTAAATCAACTGTACAGGTATTGAACCACTACACCTGATTTTCAAACGTAGAATTAAACGGATCAAGTTAAACAAATATAATAAAATTTTATCTTAGACCTGAAATCTCGGTTGTATTCTCTTGATCAGACTACCTTCCACTTTCTCATACATCATTTCTTTTTTTTATTATTCCTATTTATTTGTTAATCAATGGTTCATATATATCTTATTTTATAATTAAACTTTTAGAAAAAATTAAGAAGATCCAAATAAAACTTATTATAGTGATAATGGTGATGTTTATCAATTATTGATTTAATTATTTTTTATAAAAATTATATAAATTAAATTTAAATAGATTATATTGGATATTGATATTTTATAAATTGATAAACTTTTCAAAAAGGAATATAATCTACAAGGAAAAAATAATTAGGCAATGCGTAAGAAAAAATTAACAGTAGGAAAACGTACCTTCAAAATTATTAGAGAAGAAGATTATTTATATATTGATAAAACAGAATACATACATGAAATGTTAAAAATGGAGGAATCGACCTTTTATCAAGATCTCACAGATTTGAAAAATATTTATTAGTTAGCACATGAAAAAACTTTTTAATGGAAACAAAAAATTGTTTAAAGATCTTTATATTTATGATAAATAGGATTTGGAAGGAGTGTGAAAGTCATGAAAAAAGCTGTTATTTTTGATGTTGCTGGGACGTTGATTAAAAGGTGTAGATCAGTGAAAAATCTTAGGCGTGGTAAAATCGAAAGTGAAAAAGGCACATTGGATGAAAAAAGCACATTGGAGACAATTAATACGTTACCAAATTCTGCTCTTGTTGTATTGCAAGCTGATACGAAAAGTTGTTTAATGAACGCCGATGAAAATATGAGATTTTATGACTTTTTGAAGAAGTATGATGTTGATATGGACATCAGCTATTCCATATCAAAAATTACAGAAACAGAAATCATAGAACGTTTAAAAGGAGATAACACCTTATTAAAGGAATTCCAAGAGGTTGCAATAGATTTAGCCACTAAAAATCAATCCATAGAAATTTGTAGTGGATCAGCATTTATATTCGATGGATTGGAAAATAAAATAACCTATGTAATTGCAGCTGGAGGCAAAATATTTCCCAATGTCTCATTCGTAGTAGAAACATTGAAAAATCGTGGTATTCAATCGTTTATAGCTTCAGGAGACAGAGCTGAATCATTATATGAGGTTGGAAAGATAATAAACATACCTCATGAAAACATTTTTACAACTGCAAATACAAAAAGGAAGCAAAGTATTGTTAGACAGCTGAAAAAAGAACATTATAAAGTAATGATGGTAGGTAATGGGCCTAATGATGTATTAGCATTGGAAGAAGCTGATGTAAGTGTTTTAACTTTAGAACAAGGCGAATATATTTCTGATGAATTAAAAAGTAAGGCGGACCATATAATCAATCGTATAACTGAAGTTGCAGATATTGATTTTTGAATTAGTCGAGGTATCTACATCGGCAAAGAGACCAGTGTATGGATCAGTGTACCTAAATATAAGTGACAATACGACTATACATAGCTGAAATTCTCGTGATTTTGATAGGTTCATATCTTGGGTGACGGATTCAATTACGATTTCGATAAATGTTAAAATGTATCTTTAATAATCTTTTAGAGTTTAAGAACTCTCCCCTTTTTATTTTTAATAATTATCTCTGCATTTATTATAGGAATCGTTGCAACATCTTGAGGATGAAAAGGCCCATAAACCTTACTATCCACGCCCATGATAGAAGGTATACTATCAAAGAAAAGTATCGGTTCAATAACAACTGGATCATTAATTTTAAATCCTTTTTTATGAGTTTTAGAATGACCAAAATATTCTTCTTCCTCATCCTCAAAAACAATGAATTGATCACTTTGATCTTTAAAATAGTACTCACTTGAAATATCCTTAATTGCTGAATTTAAATTTTTATCATCTTTTATTAAATTAGAATCCTTATTTTTAAAATCATGACTTGAGTTTAAATGATCTTCATTATCCATACCAGTTAAAAGATCTTCACTGGTTGAAGCAACATCCTTATTTATATCCTTTTCAGTCTTAGATTTCGTATTGTGACCAATTTGTGATCTATATATTTGACCATCAACACTCTCTCTCTTTTCTTCAATTATCTTAGCTTTTTTAATTCCATCAAGTTTAGTTAAAATCTCATTTTGTTCAAGGTTGTCAGTGAAAACCTCAGGAGTGTTTGATTGTATGCCTGTTGGTTTAACTTCAGAAGCCTTTGATTGCAAGTTTGTTGGCTTGTTTAAATTAGATGTTTCATGACCTTTAGTTTTCCTATCTTCATGATTGGATCCCTTATTTTCATCTATTATATATTTAGATATTCTTTCACGATGAACTTTTAAGGTTTCAATTATTGAAAAATACAATTTTTCCTCTTCAGAAGTCAAATTAAGTGGATTTGTATCTAAAAAGTCAAATTGAGGTTTTCCTGAAAAAAGATGATATGAACGATGAATATTCATTATCGCAGTATTAGCAATTTTATACTCCCTTTTCTCATAGATTTCAGTGATTACTCCTATGGATTTCTTTAATATATCGTTTTCCTCTGAAAAAGGATCATCAGCAATATTTTCTCTAAGATCATCGATGAAATCAATTACTTTGTCATGAAAATCATTACTTATTCTTGATAGGGAGCTACTTCCACGTTCTTTTTTTTGTATTGCTCTTAATTTCTGAAAAAAGTCCTCCAACTTAACTCCTCATGAAAATTTATAAAAGTTTCGTGACCAGAATATTAATTACGTTATTTTAAAAATAGTATAAATACATTTTAAAGTATAATTCTTGAATTATAAATCAATTAAAAGGAAAAATAGCTATTCAATCTTAAGTGGATCGAATATCAAAAAAAATATGGTAATAAAAATGTTGAACGTTTACTCTTCTTCCATTCTTGGAGCAAGTAAAAAGCTTAATTCTCCATCTTCAGTAACCATTTTAAGTTTAAGAGTCAAAGGCATATTTTCTCCAAGTTTAATAGTGGCTATATCAGAGAATCTATCCGCTTTAAGCATTTCACGTATTTTATCCAAAGAATAAATTGATTTAACTGAGTCACCTACCTTCTCCCCATGGATATATTCTATCTTTGCATCTCCAAACTCACCAGCAGCAGATATTTTGAATTTTTCGCTATCAACACTAAAAGCTATTTTATCAGAGAATATATCAATATCTTGAATAGAATCTTTTAATAAAGAGAATGGAATCTCAAATTCTGTTGGATATTCTACTTCAGGTGGAGTAGGTGGTTCATATTCAATATCTATAAGTCTAATTTTAAATCGACGTTTAGCTCTTCCTTCAAATACCAAAATAAGATTATTTTCGTCAAGAGATATTAATACTCTATCATCACTTTTAGAACGTCTTAGAACCTTCATTAATTCATCAGTATCAATGTTGATCTTTTCATCTTTATCGCAAAGGAACTGATCAAATACACTCGCTTTTAGTTCTAAATGGATAAATGTTACATGACCACGGTCTAATGCATCTAATTTAAGACCTTCACTATTAGTCTGAATTTGCACTTCATCAACAATTGATGAAATAGCTTCAAAACTTGTCTTTAATATATTTGGATCGCTTAATTCAGCTTTAAACATTATAAAACACCTTTATCTGAATTCACAATTTAATTAATTACTACACACAATATAAAAGATTATATTCTCTTATAAATATTAAATTGGTTATATTTAATACTACACATTAATTTTTAGTTTTTTATCATATTTATATTTGATTTATAAATGTTGATGAAAACAACTAAATTATTAAATTGCACCAATGCTGTCAAGTTAATTTTTTTATTTTCCGTTGAGGTGGTATTTTGCGTTTTTTGCTTTTGTTAGTCTTTGAAATTTTCTGTTAGGTTTTATTTGGACTAAGTTCTTCTTTATTT
>JAITEE010000072.1 GCA_031282205.1 Candidatus Methanovirga aequatorialis
AATGTTTATCAATTATTAATCTAATTATTTCTTATAAAAATTCTCTAAATTAAATTTGAATAGATTATATTGGATATTGATATTTTATAATTGACAAACTTTATCAAAATCATTATAATGGAATACTATTTGCGATCTAATTAAATTACATATTGTTAACATGAATAATAAACCTATAAAAACGACATTCAAAATATCTTTATTAAAAAATCTTAATGACACTTCAAATAACTTAGGTAACATTAAAATTGATTATAAGGTAATAAGAATGAAATAAATGCACCAGCACACCTATAACAAGTCACAGGTTTATTATTAATTATAATTGAACGTTTAGATATTTTATGAGGAAGCTTAAACTTCATAATAATCACCTGTTGTTATGACAATTAATTTTAAATGTTTATAGGGGGGAATGTAAAAATTAGTATCATGGTTTAAGACCAACGCTGTCAAGTTAATTTTTTTCATTTACCGCTAAGATTGTATTTGGTGTTTTTTGCCTTTGTTAGTCTTTGAAATTTCCTGTTAAGTTTTATTTGAACTAAATTCTTCTTTATTTTATTTTTTAATCGTTGTTGTAGAGCACTGGTCTTAGTTGAAATTGATTTCTACTTTTTTGGATTCAACTTTAGGTAGAGTTAAATATAAGACTCCATTGTTTAATTCGCCTTTTACTTCATCTTCTTTTATTTTTTGAGGTAAAGTGACCGTTTTTTTGGTATCCCCAAAGTTTCTACCTTTTATTAGAAATTGATGCTCCTTATCCTTTAAACCACCTACATCATCACACATTCCTGTGAAGTACGCTTGAATTGTTAAATCTCTATCAACAATTTCAACGTTTATTGACTCTTTTTCAACACCTGGAAGATCAGCTTTTAAATAGAACACGTCTCCTAAGTCCAATAGATCTATGTTAATTTTAAAAAAATTATCTGTATAATCCTTTATTTTAGAATCAACGTCCTTCCGAAGTGATTTTAAATTTAAAACAACATCATCCATTGTTTGTCCAAAATCATTGGCCACTCTTCCAGCAATATTCTTCCCAATTTTCAGATGTTTATCTATAATATCTTTATTTATGAATTCTTTGTTCATGAAATCTTCATCTTTTTTACTTTCTTCTTTCTCTAATCTAACATCATCTTTCACTTGAATCACCTATGAGAATTTCTATTAACCTCGAAGACTCTCTATGATGTAACTATAACTATGTTGGCATATAAACTTTTCTTTTTATTTTCAATTTAAAACTTATCTAAATGTTCCACAAAAATGAATCATTCTCTCTCCATATTTTTATATGAAGCTTAAACAAAAATAGTTGATTTTAAGCTTTAATGTAATCAATAAAATGAAGAAATAAACTTTGCTGAATATGCGAAAATAATTCTTGTTAAAATACTTTAAAATAAAATTTAAATATTAAATTAGGTTTATTTAATGTCTCTAAAGTTTATTGAACTATATTTATAACATTAATAAGAGAATATATGAATATTATTAGAATATAATATTAAAAAACTGTTTAAAATTTGTTAAGAAATTACAAGATTTATAAATTATTTTATTTTAAATTTAAAAACTAATTATTTATTTTATTCATAAAATAAGTATAAATAATGCTCTAAAATTCACTTAATTTCTAACACCCTACACTGCTTGGTGCAGTAGAATCATAAGATTTTAATTCACTATTAAGTTCTCTTTCGTTTTGAGTCATCGATGATTCAAACTCTGGATACGTTTCTACTTCTTGAGGAATTTTCAACGACTGCTTAAATATTTTACCGCCAAAACCTTTCAATGTTCCCATATAATCATACTTCGTAGATTCAGTGTCGGGATAGATAATTCCAGCCTTTTTTGACTCAAGCACATGCAAATAGCTAATTATCTGATACAAATCTTCTCTATCAATTGATTTTTCACTCATCTTTTTATATTTTGCATCCAAGACCACTTCTTCGTCTTTGCTATAAAAATCTGGATAGACTGTTCGAGTCCTATTATCGAAAATTGAAATACCATTTTTTCCTCTTTTGTTTTCAGAATGAATAAAACACCCATTTAAAATCGTGTTTAAATATTCTTCCCAAAGCCATGCAACATCAATGATGATTCCATGCACCTTATCATCCTCATTCCCAAATCCTATCTTTTCTTCTCGAAGAATTTGAATGCAGAGCTTTTGCAAAAAATAATATTCTTCAAAATAGCCATGACGAATGGGGTTCAAAATATTTTCTTGTAAAACATCCATGCGATTTAAAGGTGAATAACTAGAAGTGACACGTTTTATGGCTCTAACATTTTCCTTAGATGATTCATCTGCTTTAAAATCAAAACTATAATCAAGTTGCAATTTCTCTAAGGCGTGGCGAATGAGTTGAGTTACTCTGTTATCATGGCTAAATTCCCGTGTTCGATATGCAATATTACCAATGAAAGGAACATTGCTCTTAATATGCCGTGATACATCAATCGGACCTTTAACATTAGCATTATTATATTGCCTTTTGACATATTTTTTATAAATCCCTTTCTGCATTGCATTATTCAAATACATCGGAAACAGATACGCCATCAAATCGTAGTATGAATCTTCACTATCAATGTTTACTCTACTTTGAACAACGTTGTAATTCATAACTCTCTGCAACAAATATCTCAAAAAGTAATCAACACCTCCTGTTGAGTTATAGAATCTAGATGTAATTTTAATTTCTTCATTACCTTTTTTAAGTATTCCAACGATATTACAGGTTCTAACATTTTTATTGTGCAACTTAAAAATATAGTTTTCAGAATCAAGATCCTCCGATTCACCAACAGTGGGCGGGAAGATAACAAAATTATCTCTTTCTAAATCCTTTAAGTCACGATCCATCAATTCTAATATGATAGAGTGATTGACATATTCATCTCCTACTTGACTATTATCCTTCAATGGTTTCATTAACGTCCACCATTGTACCTATTTTCGAGTTTTTCTAACTTGCTAATAGAGTTGTGTTCCCCACGAAGATAATCTTTTAGCAATGGTTTCAGTCTATTTTCCCAAAGTTCTTCAGAAGAAATTTTTTCATCTTCGAGTGCCTTGAAGTAACTTCCACCAATTTGATAATCTTCAAAAAGACCTATCTCATCCGAAACTATGGCACCATTCAACCTATTCATTCTTGCTTTAACATCATCATTTTTAAGCATGACTTGAGAATCTTCTGCCGTGATCTCTTCAAACAAAAATCTACGCCTCATAGCAAAATCAAAAGTATCCACAGAACGATCTATATCATTCATAGTCCCAATAATATAAACGTTCTCTGGAACATAGAACCTACCATCATCTTCAAACAGGTTAGAGTACTGAGTCGAAACAGCACCTCCAAACCCACGATAATCAGGATCAATTGAGAAAAAAAGCTCACCAAAAATCTTAGAAATCTCACCACGATTAATTTCATCAATGACAAACACATAATTTCTGTATTCTGGTAGATCGTAATTCTCTTTCAAGTATTTAACTACAGCCTTCATTTGATCTTGATTTCCACTACTTTTTCGTCCCAATCCACCTTTCCAAACTCCAAATATATTCTCTTTTGTAATACTGTTGCTTGATCTATCTCTGTTAAATTTCTTTTCCCATTTACCCTGTAAGTAAGACTACCACTTTTTATTCTATCTATAGTAACAGTTTTATTTTCTTCAACATAGCTGATGAACTGTTTCCATATTTTATCAAACGTCTTATAGTTTTCATTTTCACTCAGTTTAGCTCTGTTACAAAATTCCTTGAAGATCCCATCCTTTGGTTCAAAATCTACTTGTCCTCCAGATTGGATTGGTCGTAGTCCCTCCACAAAATCAGTATAGTCATAACTTGGATGAAACTGTACAAACCCAAATTGCTCAATATTCGATAAGTCATCTAAATTACATCCAATCAACTCAGCTGCAATTTGCTTAGCAAGGTACGTTTTACCTGTTCCTGGTGCACCTCGTAAAATAATGTTATAACATTTCTTCAATTTTTCTGCAAGTTCGACACTCATTTTTTCACCCTCATTTCTAATATTCGTATCTCCATTTTTAATGTTTAAGTTAAATACTTCCTTAATTTTATTCCATTTTTCCTGGTGGTTTTGGTTTTGCAACCATTTTTTGAAAAAAAATTTGAAATATTGAGTTTATATAAATTCTCTATTTATATTCCTTTACAGACCCAGTGAGATTTTTCATTTCGGCCATTAAATTTTTTACTTTATCATGATAAGATTCTTCATCAGAACTACTTGAATTGATAGCCATTTCATTTGTTAATTCATCAATCTTTTCTATAAGTGATTTCAAGATATATACTCTATTTTTAATTTCATCTTCAAGCTTTTGACTGTGAATTACATCCATATTAATTAGGTTCAATGTTGATTCCACATGGCTATAAAAAATTCCGTTACAGTTATCTATTGCAGATATAAATCTATCATAAGTAATTTGTGGTGGAGTGAAACGTTTTTCGATTAATCCTCGAGCAATTTTTTCTTTAGTTTCATACAAACTTTCCAATTCATTAATTTGATCCTCATAATTTTTAAATGAATAACTACTTTTAAAAAGCCAAATACCATCGATATTCTTATTATTAACTGATTCATTTTTTAAACTATCTTTTTTTACAGAATTAAACCGTTTTCCAGTTTCATTATTATTTTCAACTCTGTTTTTAATTTCAATCTCAGCATAATCTTTTAAATAAAGAACGTAAGCTGTATAAACTGTAGGAATTCCAAGTGCAAATAAAAAAGCAATTAAACCTCCAACAGTCCTTCCAAAAAGTGACCCCATAAATCCTAAAAAAAGCCAAATATAAAATAAGTTCTTCTTATGTAGTTTAAATTTATCAGAAAAGTCACCAACATCTCTTTTTAATCTAATTCTTGATGCAGTCACTGACTTACCAGCATATTTTAATATTTCATCATCGGTTAAAAGACCCATGTTTGGTTCTAATTCTGGATGCGATGTATTAAAACTATTTATTTTGGATAATCTTTTTATTTCCTCTAATTTTAATTCTTCATCAAGATTTTCAGTGTTATCCATCTTATTATCTCCATTGACACAAAAGATTTAACTTATTAGATTGACTAAATTATTAAATTATAAACTCATTAGATAAGCATTTTGTTTTTAAATATTTATAAATTTTATTATCATTTCTCTATTTATAGTCTTTTACTGATTCGGTAAGTTTAGTCAAATCATCTAGTAAAGTTTCTACTTTGTTAGGATTAGGATTTTCACCAGAGTTGCTTGAACTAATGGCTAAGTCAATAGCTAATTCGTCGATTTTGTCTAAAAGTGATTTCAGTGTA
The DNA here is from genome assembly GCA_031282205.1 of Candidatus Methanovirga aequatorialis. Taxonomy (GTDB): domain Archaea; phylum Methanobacteriota; class Methanobacteria; order Methanobacteriales; family Methanobacteriaceae; genus Methanovirga; species Methanovirga aequatorialis. The sequence goes on from JAITEE010000072.1 coordinate 5,388, forward strand.
TTTAGGCTGGTTTTAAGTTTATTTTTAACTTTTGGTGTGTGTCCTGGAGCTGCATCAATTATGTTTAATGCTGATTCTATTTGAGCATAAAATTCTTCATTGGAATTGTCTATTGATTCTATGAATCTATCGTAGGTGATTTGTGGTGATGGAAAGCGTTTTTCAACCAGTTCGTAGGTAGTTTTTTCTCTAGCTTCATAGAGATTTTTCAATTCATCGATTCTCTCTTGGTAATTTTTAAGTGATAAGGTCTTTATTTTTCCATCTTCAGAAATAATTATACGGTTGGTACTTTTCAATTCAGTGAATGCATCGTCTAAATATCCAGAAGTTTTATTTGAAATATGTTCAAACCCAAAAAGTCTTCCAGTTTCACCATACAAAGTTTTTTGATTGTATCCATAAAACCTATCAACAACTATAAACATTCCCTCCATTAACTCCTTAGTACTTATATATTCAATAGGACGATTATTCGGTATTCTTGGCATTACCAATAAATTAGTGTTTGATTTGACATTCGATTGTGTATCAAATTTAATGTTTGATTGATCCATATATATGAAAGTTCCATTAACAACTCCTAAATCGTTTTCAGCTATTTCGTTTAGAATTTGATTTTTAATAGTTTTAGTGACTTTTGTTTCATTTAAATGATTTAATAATAATTTAGATAAACGATCTATATGAATTGGATGCTCATTAGATAAGATTTCACCAATAGCTTCGCTTAATGAAATATTTAAAGACTGAGGTACGAACTCTTTAAATACGGATATATCGTACTTGTCTCCAATATCCTCAAAACCCGTGTAGTCAGGTAACTCAAACCCAAGTTTAGGATCATCTCTTTTATGAGTATCAATATCGGTCAACTCGTTTTTAAGTCGTTTTATTCGGATATTTTCTCTTTTTATTTCTTCTAACTTTCTTCTTTCATTCACAAGTTGTTCCATTCGATCATCAATATCAACGTCCTCTCCATTATGGGTATCAAAAGTATTTCCACTATCAACGTCAACACTCGGTGTGTCAATAATCTCTACAACATCAGAAATGTCAAAGTCAAGATCCTTGTCATTTTCACAGATGAAATTAAAAGTACAGGAGTTACACTGTGTCGATCTATTCATCTCAAAATTATTATCTTGAATTTTATTTGCTATCTCATCTATTTCTATGGAGTAATTTTTAATAAAATCTTCATCAACATCATAATATTTTATCTTTTGTGAATTTAGTAGATAAACAGCTAACTCCTCTATTTTTGTATCCTTATATTTTAAGTTATCTTTAACTGCCATTAAATAAATATAAAGTTGTTTTTTATGTTCTTCTAATTTAAACCTTGAAGTGGCTTTAAAATCCATAATTCCGATTTTACCATTTCTTTGGTATATCAAATCTATTTGACCTGTAATTACGTACTTTTTATCATTATCCTCTTTTACTTCAAATTGAAACTTTAACTCTGAATCTAAAACCTTAACGTCTTTTAAGAAATTGTTCTGATATTTTTTTATATTTTCAATTACTTTAGTGTTCTTTTCTTTAATTGATTTTGGTAAATTTTCAATTATTCTTTCGCTGCCGTCACCTTTTATACTTGCTTTATGGACTCTATCAAGTAATCGATGAGAGATATTACCTTTTCTAATATAAATGTTATCGGATTCTTTAAAATTAAAATGATTTTTAAGTTGGTATTTGAATGGGCATAAATTATAATTTTTAACGGAGGTGAAGCTTAACTCTAAAAGTTCTCCATAATCGTCTTCCTTTAAAGTTGACTGAATTTGAGGTAAAGTTGAATAATCATCAACGATTAGAGGACATGAATCAAAGTCTATACCCTTAATATCTGGAAGTTCTCCTTTCCTGTTTTCTCGTTGTGAGAGAATTAAAATATCTTCTGCTCGAGTCATTGCAACATAAAGAATCCTTCGTTCGTCTAAATAATGGTCTTTTTGTTTTTTATCATCATCCATCTCTTTTTCATATCCATAAAATTTATATGGTGTTGGAAAACGTGGTTCTCCAAAAAGACCCGTTAATGCATATTCATCATCTTTAAATTTTGCTGGGAATGTGTCTTTTTGAATGCCATGAACAAATACCACTGGAAACTCTAAACCTTTTGACTTATGAACCGTCATTATTTGAACTTCATCTCCACTATCTATTTTTTTTGAATCGTAGTTCTCTATATTATGATAGAGATACCAGAACATGGTTTCAATATTGTTCCTTGTGATAATTTCTTCGGTGTTGTAAAGGATATTTGATAAAATGGCTAAATTAAATATTTCTTCATGATTGTGTTCATCTTCTACAAAATCGTGGTTTAAATAATTAATCAATTCTAACAAGTCATAATAAATCTCTAAAAGAGTTGTTCTATCCATATATTTCATATCTTTATTTTTTTCAGTGATTATCTTATTTTTTAATTTGATTAAATCGTTGAAAAATTTTAAATCATGTTTATCATCAACTCCAAAATCTAATAAAGTTTTAGCAGATAAATTAGAAATTGAAGGTTTATTAACTCTTTTAAATATTTCTATAAGTGTTTCCTCATCTCTATTGAATACTCCATCAAATTTTTTAATTCTACTTGTCTTTCCAGTCTTTTCTTTATAGACCATTTTTTCTGTAGCTAAGACTTCATTTTTATATTCTTCATCGATTTTTAAAAGAATCTCTCTTGTTTTTTCAGAAAGTTTAAAGGTTTTAAAGGATTCAAATGTAGCAGATGCGAATCCGCTAAGATTTAGCCATTCTTTTTCCCATTTGGTTCTAATATGTGGCTTTTCACCATTTTCTATAAGAAAGAAAATTAAAAGAATGATGGATTTAATTTCATTTTGCTCTAATAAATCTTCGTTTCCAATATCATCAAACATGATACCTTCATTTTTAAGAGCCATGGTTAAATCATTAATTCTTCCTTTAACAGATCTTGTAAGAATCCCAACATCACTGTAATTAGTTATTTTTCTGGATTTCTTTAAATGTTTAATAATTTTAGCTATTTTAGTCGCTTCAAATTCTTTATCTTGTGAAGTAATGTAGAAAACACTTTCATCTGGACCATTATTATTTTCATCTGCATGGAGTTGTTTTTTAGAATCTTTAGGTCTGTCGTTTATTATAAAGTTTTCAGTGAAGTTAACAATACTTCTTGTTGAACGATAGTTTGTTTGAAGTGGAATTACCTCAGCACCATATTTTTTTTCAAATTCATTGAAAAATTTAACATCAGCACCTCTAAAAGCATAAATACTCTGTTCACCATCGCCAACAACAGTAAAACTATCAGCATTTTTCATTAAAATCTCAAATATATTCATTTGAATGGGGTCTGTATCTTGAAACTCATCAATTAGAATATTTTTATATCTTAAAGAATTTACTATGTTTTGATTATTATTTAAAAAATTTAAAGCCCTTGATTGAAGTAAAGAATAGTCTATATAACCGTCTCTTTCTAACAACTCTAAATATATTCTATATGCGTTAACAATATTGTTATATCTTGCATTGTACCATGAACTTTTAAAATCTTCATTATCCTTTACTTCCATTTCAGGAAAAGAGTAATTTTCCCCCATTTCCTCTTGGGTTTCATTAATAAAATCAATGTACTCCTGTGAGACCGTGAAATTCTCTTGGACATATTTTTCAAATCTATCAATATCAACTTTAAAACTTGTGAATTCACTAAATTTCTTTAGCAACGCAGGAACATGACGTTTTTTAAAGAATTTTTCATCAACAAAACCTAATTTGTTTAGATTCTTGTAAACATGCATTACATTTCTCTCATTCTCATCCAAAACGTCAAGTGAAAATCCAAAGTCCTTTAAAAGAGTAAAACAAAAAGAGTGTATAGTGGATATATGCATTTTGTTAACGTCTTCGTTTGAAAGATCACTGTCTACAAGTCTTTCAATCAACTCGTTAGCAGCTTTATTGGAAAAAGTAATGATTAGCAATGTTTCAGGGTCTATTCTCTTTTCACCCACTAAATATTTTATTTTCTCTATTAAAACCCTTGTTTTTCCAGATCCTGGACCTGCGTCTATTAACAATGGTTTTTCCCCATGATATTTAACAGCTTTTTGTTGGTCTTCATTTAATTGAAATTTCTGACTCATGATATCCCTTTTTCTACTATCAACGAGAACTTCTATTAACTTCATTTTTATTAATATCAATGAGACTAAACATCTATTAAAAACTCTTTATCGTTGAAAATATTAGAGTGCAAATATTATAAAATTAATTTTTATTGTTAAATGACATATATAACCAATACCATCATTTGTTCAATGAATAGATGTTCAATTAAGACGTATTTAATGAAACTGTACTAAATTAGGTGCATGATCGAGATTTAAATAACAATCAAGTGAATTAAATTTTCATGAAAATTAAATTGTTTGAATCATGTAACAACATGATCAAAAAAAAGCATCCAATGAGCTTTGTTTAGATTTATCACTTTCAAATAATGAGTTTACACTTAATTCTTGAATTTCAAGTCTTTGAACAATGTATGGATCGATTGGATATCTATTCACCAAATCTTTTGAAATTTCTAAGTATTTGGTTACTGAACCTTTTGAAACAGTTAGCATTAGATTGTTTCCACACTTACATTTACCTGTAAGAGGTATTCTCCTGTACTTAGTGTTGCACTTTGTACATCTTACCTTTTGTTTAGAAAAGGTTCTGGAATTACCCATAATGTCTGGTAAGAAATGAGAAGATAAAACTCCTTCAACCACTCCTTGTTGGTCAACCGCTCGTATTGTTTCAGCTAAAGCTATTTGAGAATCAACCTTGTCTTTCATAGAATTCAAGGTTTTATACAGACAGATGTTAGGTCCAGCATCAATCCTTGAAGTATGATGGGAAAACATTAATCCTTCATATTGGTGAGGAGTTCCAAGATGTTTTCCCACGTTATCCATTAAGTCCAATACCTCTGTTGGCTTAAGGTTTTCATAAGTTTTATTGAAGAACTCCAATGGGAACTTTTCGATTATGTCTATTTTATGGGATTCATCATCTATTTCCTCAGGGTCTATTCTTGATGAAAGAACAAGTGGAGCATCCATACTCCCTCCTCTTGTACTTGGTAGGTAGGTTTTAGAGAAGTTTATTAAAGCATCTAAAAGTAGAATCACAGAATCCTCATCACTATCACAGTTTCTCCTCTTTGCTGAATGGAAGTAAGGATGAGCATAACAACAGTGTGCCGTTGTAAATCCTACAATTCTACTTAAGACTCCTGCTGATGTGTGAGGTGCAAGACCTACAATCAAGTGGCCGATCAAATCTTCCTTTTTTGAAACGTTATAAAATCTCTTCATTTTATAAAATCTCTCTAAAAGATCATCCATAAAATTGGCCACCTTAACCAAATATTCACCACAATTTTTAGAGACCACAACGTCTTGAACTTTAAGTTCAACAATTTGGTCTTCATCTTCAATAGGATCACCATAGGCGTCCTTGGTGTAGTCCAATTCTTTTAATTTTTCAACTGTTATACCGATTTCTTCTGGTATGAAATGTGTTAATGGAAGGTCAGTGGAGTCATGACGAATAGTGGCATCTTTAAATATAAACACTTCATTTTTTGCACGAAGTATTCCTTTCTCAAGAGGTTCTGGAAGCTTTAATTCTGAAATCATTCCTTTAACACCTTTAACTTCGCTAACTCGGTGAACACGAACATTTTCACTTGCCTTTCTAAGTAGGTTTCCAAGATGAACCCTTCTTTTTGAAAGTCTTTCAATCGTTGTTGAAGAACCACATTTTGGACAGATTGAATTATATGTTTTCAACTTACAGTTATCACAGATTCTCTCTGATATTTCCACGTTGTAACTCTTACTTTTAGCTGCTTCAGCTAACAGCCTCCTTGTTCCTCCATATATACCAACAGGAAATAGTGAATGAGGAGCTGGTTTCATGAGCCTTTCTTTTGATTTTTCAGGTCTTCCAACACGACAACCAATGTATGTAGGGGACTTATCCATGATTTTAACTTCTGATATTTTGTTTACCTTTTCAAGGGTGGTTTCATCACTTTCATCCACGTTCTCTTTTAAGGTATGTAAAAGAGCGTAAGCGTTATCATTGTCTATAATGACCTTTCCATCTCTTAGTTTATGATCTACACCAATAATCTCCAATATCCTTTTTTCTGGAGACAAATCCAAAATAAGATCTGTTCCTTCGGTGTACTTATATCTATGAATCCATGTAATCAAGGAATTTAAATCATCAATTGAAACATCGTTATAAGGATAAGTGTACTTAGGATTCAATGGGACATCATATTTTTTAGATATTTCAAACGAAGTTTTAGCAGATATATAACTGTCATTAAATGTACTCAAATCTTCATTTTTATCCAAGTTTAAAGTTTTATTGTTGTTTAGATCGATGGTTAAAATAGTTTTATTATTTTCACCACCAATTAAATCAACGGTTAAACCATTGTTTTTATACTCTTCAGAGTGTATTAAGGTTTCTATCCACCATTCTTCACACCATCCAGAAGGGAGTAAGTTCTGATTGTTTCTTAAGAATTCTCCGTAAGCAATTAACATATCCCCTAAAAATAGGATCTCTCCAACCTCATTTCTATATTTTTTCGCTTCTTTAATTGTTTTTAGTCTTAAAACATCACCATTTCTTAATTTTACTATGGGTCCTTCGATTGAGTCTACGGGAACAACACAATTTCCTTTTCCAGGTCTTTCAATTTTCATTTGAGTTCCAACAGCTAAAAACTCTAATAGTTCCATTGTTACAGGATTGACACCCATAGCGGCTAAACCAGTGTTTCTTGATCTACCATAACGAAGTCGAAAACCACCCTTTTCATTTGGATAACCTAAAACTGGACGGCCACCAATGATATCCTCAATATATTTAGCTTTAGGTTTCTCATCATCCTTTTTTTTCTCCACAGTCTTTTTAGTAAACGTTTCCAACCATTCCCAACCATCCAAATCAAGTTCTTTAGCGTACTTAATAACCTTGGCAGATTTCTGAATGACACCCTCCACAATGGCAAGCAGTGCCCCACCACGAATGTTGTTTGTTTCAACACGTTCTAAATCCCTATGAGAAACCTCAATCTTATCAGTTTGTTCACCTGTCACTTCAACAGGAATATTTTTAGTAGCCAATCTAAGTTCCTCTGGTTTAGGAGAATATTGAAGGTTTGTAACTTCAGATTCATAAAGTTCAGCCTCCTCAACGTATCTCTCTATCTCCAAATCAATAGGTTGATACTTACTAAGACCAGTGGTCTTCATGATCTGATGACCCAACAAAACGGCCAATGCTGCAGCTGTACCGCCTGCACTCCTAATAGGACCTGCAAAATAAACAGCTAAATATTGGCTACCATCAAAGTTCTGCTTTATTTTCACTTGAGATATTCCTTCAAGAGGAGCGGCAACAACACCCTCCGTCAAAATAGCTAAAGCTGCTCTAAGACCTTGATCAGCCAGTTGTTCTTTAGTTTGTTCCTTACCAGGCTCCTTTGAAGCTATTTCAGATGCGATTGCAAAAGCAACTTCTTCTCTTGAACACTTTTCTTTCTCTAATTCTTTTATTCGTTTAGCTATTCCCTCTGGACCAACAAGTCCCTCAACTCTCTCAGATAAATCCTTTGCTAAAGGTATTTCAGTTGTTGTTTCAACATCAAACCCCTTAGCCTTTGCCTGATTAGCTATTTCATATAGTACATGAGTTTCCTTCTCTAATCTATCAAAGTAATCCATACGAAATCCTTTTCAATTTATAACTTCTTTTATAATTTAATTATTTATATTTTATTTATAATGTTTCAAATTTCATTAACCAATTTTAAAAATAAATATTAAACATTTTTAGCAATGATAATTTTAAATAAACATATTATAAACCATCATTATATTAAAATAACGATCGTTTTAAAAAACTATTTTAGTAAAAGATATTTTATAAATAATATCTATTGTAACAGAATAATAAACTATTGTATCAAAATTCTATTGTATCAAAATTGATTTATTTCTTTAATTCTTTTTCGATAATAGCTATTTCTTCATCTGTTAGTTCATATAATTCGTAGACTAACTTATTTATTTTTTTATCAGTATTTTCTATTTTAAAATTCAAAGATTTAATTATTCCAATAGAGTCATTAAATTCTTCCTCTAAAAGATCTTTTTCTCTTCGTTTAATACTCTTATTTTGTTTCTTTATTTCTTTATATAACTCATCAAAAGAAAGATTATAATAATTTATAAGCTTTTTATTTAATTTAGATACTTTAAAATCACTTATTAAGTATTTATGGAAAGATTTGATTTCATTATTTAATTTCTTGTTTAAATCTGTCATTTTAATAGCCAATCTTTTTAAAGGTCCTTGTTCTTCTTTTGAGGATAAAATAATTGGTAATTGTTCAATGAATATTTTACTTAAATTAAGACCTTTATCTCCTAATTTTGAACCAATTTTTCTAAAAGTGAAATTCAACAATTTAGAAGACATCAATGAACAGAGAAATATTAAAAAATCAGTATCGCCGTTGTTATGTACCAACATGAAACAAGTTTTATCAATAAAAAAATTATTTTTATCAAAGACCACAGCCAAGTTGGACGTTATCTCAGGATAAATAATCTTAGGTTCTTCAAATTCTTCATAATAGTTTATGGTATCTTGTATTTCATACTTCCCAGGTTTTCTACCAATTTTTTGTCCTTCATTTTTAGGAGTCAGTTTTTCTTTAAATTGAGATAAATATTCTTCAATAATAGGATATTCTTCAATATCTATTCCTCTTCTTGTAAAAATAATATATAGATCTTTATAGTCAATATTCCATCTTTTAATATCCCTTCCTCTAAGTAATGGCTTAATAATCTCAGTATTTTTAGGATTTTTAGCTATCAGTCCATTTTTTACCTCTTCATCGATTATGAATGCTTCATTGAAGCCAGTTAAAATACCTCGATTTATATTAATTTCTGGAATATCCTTTATCCTTATTACTTTTTTTAGTATCTTATCTTTTAAGTTTAAAACCTTCGGATGTTCAAAGACCAAGAACCATCATTTAAGCCATTCTGATCCATCTTAAAATCATCGTTCACTAAAATATCTTCTTGTGACGTGTTTTTATTTACTATGATCACACTTGAATCTACAGTGACTGATTCAAATACCTTTTCTCCAGTGTAATCATTATAATTGGTGATGTTGTACCGTGACAAGAACTCCCTCAGTTTTTTGCCGTAATTTGCTCTTGTGAACTTATTACTACTTATGAACCCAAGGTACCCATCTTCACGTAATATTTTCAATCCTAATTCATAAAAATAGACATATAGATCGGCTGTTCCAATGTAACTATTATAACGTTTTTCAAAGTATGGTTTGAATTCTTTGATTTGTTCTTGTCTTACATAAGGAGGGTTACCAATCACTACATCAAAACCACCACCAATAACTTCTTTGAATTCCTTTTCCCAGTCAAATGGCTTGTCCGTATAGTCAAGATCAGATATTAAACTGTTTCCACATCTTATATTCTTATCCAAGTCAGGTAACTTATTTTCACTTTGAGCCACTTTTAAAAATAAGCTCAGCTTGGTTATCTCAACCGATTCCTTATTTAAGTCCACACCATAAATATTATCTAATAGTATGTTTTTACGTTGATTAACGTCATCAAAAAATGGTTTTAAGCCATTATCATTGTCTTCATATTTATAAACATGTATTGCTATGTGTATACTTAATAAAACATCAACCGCTTTATTTAAGAACGCTCCACTTCCACATGCAGGATCACATATTCTTATATTCTTCAATTTATCTTCTAATTCCCCGATGTTACCTTCATATTCTTCAATAAGTTTTTTTACTGTGTGATCGTTGTTGTCTTTCTTTTTTGAAAGGTATGGAATGATGGTATTTTCACAGATATATTCGGTTATGACTTCTGGTGTGTAATATATGCCATGTTTTTTTCTTTCACTTATAGTTTCATCTTCTTTAAGTGTTTCAATATCATTTATACTTTGTTCGAATATATGACCGAGTATATTAACGTTTAATTCACTACCATAATTAAATGAGGAGATAATTAATAAGTTACGATAGACTGGATTAAGATATGGAAAACTTTTTATTTGTTGATCTATCTTCTCTTCCTTTTCAGTGAACCCATAACTAATATTAATATCTTTATTTTCTATCTCATCATTTAAATTTAACCTATTGAGGTCTTCTTTAAATAGTCCTCCGTTATACTGCGGTATTTCAATGTGTGGATTTCCTTTATCTACATCCATCCACAGTTCATTTAGCCCTTGCCATATTTTATTACCACTTAATCTACCACTTTTCACTGGTTTAAGAATTTCATCATACACACTGTTAGCTGGTAGTAGTCCCATATCTTCACAAAAACAAACAAATATTATACGATTAAGTATGGTGTTAGCATAATTTATTGTTGTATCTTTCCCCAGACCCTTTCCTAACAGCTGTTCTACAATCAAAATTCTTGTGTTATGATACAATTTGTAAAAATTTTTAGTTATGTTCTCTCTCTCAATTATTATTCGATCCTTGTCATATAGCTTAGTGAGATTGTCATGATCAACAACAGACTCTCTACTAAATACCAACAAAAATAATTTCAAAATATCTTTATCACCGTTATGGTATATTAATTCGTCTAAATCAAAGCTTATCATGTTTTCTTTTGTACTTTTATGATATAGACGAAATTCACAATAGTTACTTACAACAATCCATTCAACACTCTTTTTTTCACCACCATAATCAAACGCTTGATTGACCGCACTTGGTCTTTTATTATACTTCTTATCAAGTACTGTATTACTGCCCTTTAATTCAATTACTATGTATGGTTCACCATTTTTCAATATTAGAAAATCAACACTTTTTCTTTTTAATTTAACTTCATGTTTAAAATCTTCTTGGTCATGGTATCCTAAGACACCAGTCAAAATGGTGGAAGCGAAGTAAGTGTAATTTTCCTCTTCTTTTTCTAAATCACCCTTCTCATACGATTTATGCCACTTTAATAGCTGTTCATTCGCATCATGGAGGCTTTGGATTGTTTTAATATTTCTCCCATATTTCTTTAAACCATTCTTTAACTGCAGTAAGTTGTTAATCATGTAAATACACCCCCAAGCTTTTTAAAAAAAAGTTTGATCAAAAAGGATTTGGCTTTCGCCAAATCTTATGGAGTAATCTTTTAAATCCAAACTTTTTGATATTTACGAAAGTTTACTTTTCGTTTTAAAGGCTGGGGTTTATAGTCCTTAAATCTAAATTATATCCAACCAACCATACTTATCATCCGATCTTCCTTTAACTACGTTGAAAAATTCATCTTGAATCGATTTAGTAACAGGACCAACCTTCCCATCACCAACACTAATTCCATCAACTGTTCTTATTGGGGTTATTTCAGCAGCTGTTCCAGTGTAAAATAACTCATCGGCAATGTACAATAGCTCCCTTGGTATTTTCTCCTGTATTATTTCATAACCTAAATCCTTGGCTATCGTTATAATAGAATCTCTTGTTATTCCATTTAAAATAGATGACGAAATGGATGGAGTGTATATTACATTCTCCTTAACCATGAAGATGTTTTCTCCACTACCCTCACCAACAAAGCCCTCAATATCCAACATGATACATTCATCTGAATTGTTATGACTTGCTTCTAGTTTAGCGAGTTGAGCATTCATATAATTTGCTCCTGATTTAGCCAGACTTGGAAGAGTATTTGGAGCCATTCGCCTCCATGATGAAACGTTCACATCAACACCTTCTTCAAGTGCACCCTCACCAAGATACTGTCCCCAACTCCAAACAGCAATAGCTATTTTAACAGGTGACTTTTGAGGATCGATCCCAACAGTGCCATATCCTCTATAAGCAACGGGCCTAATGTAACATTCCCTAAGATTGTTAATAGCTACTGTCTCTTTGATGGCGTCAGATATTTCTTCTTGAGTGTATGAGGCATCCATATGATATATTTTCATGGAGTCAAAAAGCCTTTGAACATGTTCTTTTAATCTAAAGATTCCAACTTTTCCATCGATTTCATAAGCCCTTATTCCCTCAAAAACACCTGATCCATAATGTATAACATGGGAAAGGATATGTATATTAGCATCTTCCCAATCAACGAACTTTCCATCCATCCAAATTTTTCCACTTTCATCCATAGTCATCAATCAACATATTTTATTTTATAATTATTCTATCCTACGATTTTTTAAATTTAGTTCTCGTTTTAAAAGTGATCTTTATTGTATTGTTTAATTATTATGGTTTTTAGTCGTTATATATCTTTGTTATAAAATAGATTACCTATCATTTTCCATTTATAGACATGAAAGTTAAGTTTGCAAGCTTTGAACGTTATAAAATATTTTAATTTTTTTAAAATAACCATTTAATATTAGCTTATTTTATTAAATAGATATTTTTTTATACATATTTTATTAAAATAGCTATTTTAATTTATAAAATCTTAAATAGATAATTTTCATGAGAGTTGAAATAATTTGATCTCTTGTAAACTTTAGCTAAAAGCCTATAATATGATTAAATTTATTTTAGTTGTACCGTTCATATCATCAAAATATATACCACTAATGTGATATCCAATAACTTATAAAATGTATCCTGTTCTCGTATTTAAAAGAACCTTATAAAAAATGTTTAAGTAACGAAATGTATTTATATACTATGAAAATAAATATAGATTTATATCAAATAACAACCGTGGTTAAATGAATTTTAAATATAGTGAAAATAAAATTTTATCTCTATTTTTTGTAACTACACCTATTTTATTATTTTTCCTATCATTTCTAATAGGAAGATACCCAATAACTCCAATAGAAGTTATATACACACTAATATCAAAATTTAACCCAAATTATGTGATTTCAGATACCGTTAGTTCGGTGGTATTCAACATAAGACTTCCTCGAATAGTCGGAGCGTTAGTCGTTGGAGCAACACTTTCAGTCGTTGGAACAACATTTCAGGCAATATTTAAAAATCCTCTTGTCTCTCCAGATATTTTAGGAGTCTCATCAGGAGCAGGATTTGGTGCAGCAATAGCAATACTACTAAATGGAAGTTCATATATCATTCAATCCTTGGCATTTATCTTCGGTATGATCTCAGTCACGATCACGTACTTCATATCAAGAGTATATAAATCATCAGGCGTATTGGTATTAGTCCTATCAGGAATGGCAATATCATCATTCTTCGGTTCACTAATATCCTCAACTAAATTCTTAGCAGATCCAAACAACAAACTACCAGAGATAACTTTTTGGTTAATGGGTTCTCTTGCATCGATCAAACCAAAAGTTCTAATACCAGTTTTAATAATAATATTCATTGGTCTGATTATCTTAATTCTACTTAGATGGAGATTAAACATTTTGGCAATGGGTGATGAAGAATCTCAAGCACTTGGATTGAATACAGAAAGACTAAGATTAATATTCATCATAACATCAACCCTTATAACGGCATCAGCAGTATGTATATCAGGAGTCGTGGGCTGGGTTGGCTTAATAGTTCCACACATGACCAGAATACTGACTGGTCCAGATAATACAATACTTTTACCAGCAAGTATAAGTTTTGGAGCATCGTTCCTTCTACTGATGGATGATATTGCAAGAGCGTTATTTTTAGTTGAAGTCCCGATCGGAATTCTAACAGCACTAATAGGAGCACCATTATTTTTATTATTACTTAAAAGAGGATACAGTGATTGGAAAGCCTAACCAAACTTTTTAAAAAAAGAAGAATAAATTCTTCTAAGTTCACTTCGCAACAAAAGTTTGATCAAAAAGGATTTGACTTTCGCCAAATCTTATGGAGTTGTCATTTAAGTCCAAAAACTTTTTTTAAAAAAATATAAAATCTTCATTTTCTAACTGGAGTAAAACAAATGAAATACTTTGAAATGATAAATGGTAAAGGATCTTACAACAAACGAATAATATTTGAAGATATTAGCTTTGGAATTGAAAAAGGAGATATTTTCACCATTCTTGGACCAAATGGGATAGGTAAAACAACGTTACTCAAATCCATACTTGGAATTAAAAGATTAGATAAAGGTGAAGTTTTAATTGATGGAGAAAACCTAATAAACCTATCATATAAAGCTATTTCCAAAGTAATGGCCTATGTTCCCCAAGTTCACAGTTACACATTTCCATTTAAAGTAATAGATGTTGTTTTAATGGGAAGATCACCACACGTTAACATGATAGACACACCAGAAAAAAAGGATATTAAAATAGCTGAAAAATCATTAAAACAGATGGGAATTCACCATCTCAAAGATAAGGAATATAGCTATTTGTCTGGTGGTGAGGTACAGTTAGTCTTCCTAGCAAGAGCATTAACTCAAAAATCCAGCATACTTGTTTTAGACGAACCAACATCACATTTAGATTTTGGAAATCAGATAAGATTCCTAAAAACAATCGATAAACTATCAAAAGAAGATTTAGTCATTATAATGACTTCCCATTATCCTGACCACTGTTTCATATCATCAGATAAAGTAGCCATCATGCAAAATAAGAGGTTTATAGATATTGGAACTCCTGATGATGTTGTAATACCCACAAATCTAAAAAAAGCCTATAATTTAGATATTAACGTTGTTAAATTAAACAATGGTCGCAAAATATGTGTTTGGGAATAAGAACAGTCGACTATCAACGTTACTACAACTATCAACTATCATCTGAGGTTGTTGTCTTATAGTTATCTCCATTGAAATACAAATTCATTCTATTGCCATGAAAAATTAATTATTGTGATATTCATGTAACCATATATAACATATTTGACAGTTTTTCATCTGCGTCAATTTTAGTAAAATTCCAGTTTATTTTACATTTATTTTCATTTCTATTATTCTGATAAGCGGTAGTGTCAAGACAACTTAATTTAGTAAGATTTTAAAAATGAATTTTCAGGTAATCATAGAATTTATTTAGATAGATTTTCTTGAATACAATGTTCATGAAAAATTATTAGTATATAAAATCAATACTTAAATAGAAAGAATCAATAACAGTTATTAGGACTAGTATCTAACATTTTAGCAATCACAACATTTTTCACACCTTGATCAAGCAACAAAAACACGTACACTCTTTTTTCCCTCTTTTGATTTTTTTAACAAAATCCTTCAAAAAACATTTATCCACTTCACCGAGTTCAAAAGCCTTATTTACCATATAAATTATATCAATTATAAAATATAAACCTGATATTATATAAAACCATCATAAAATTTAAATTGTCTTGACAATAGTATTTCGAGAGGTGGTCAAAACTAATTTTTTTTAAGAAAAAATTTTCTTATTTTCTAAATTAAAGCATTTTTAAAGCTTTTTAATTTTAAAATTTAGACTTTTGTCCACCTCTCATTTCGATAAAAAAAAATGTTTTTATAAATAAAGAATTTTATCAAAAAAAATAGAACTATTACGTAATACATCTCTAAATAGTGAACAGAAAATCAAAAACTTTTCTAAGTTTACTCATGTAAACAAAAGTCATGTGAATTTTTAGAAAAGTCAAATAAAGAACGCGCAACCATCATTTATTTAATTTTTTTTAAAAAAAATAGCTGAATTAAACACAGGATCGTGCTCTAATTTGTTAATATTCAATAATGTGATCCCTTAATACTTAAAATTAACTATTCCACAGAACCAAAAAATTAAACACACTCTTCCACTAAACTTGGCACAAGTTTATATTAAATTATATTTTTGCACCAGAATAGTAGCAAGAGTGAAATTTAATTAAAAGACCTCAAAAAAATTAAACGGGGGTAAAAATTTTACTGGAATCATACTTCTTATTAACCGGATTAACACAACATCTTAATGGCTGAATACTGTAGTATCCATTGTCTTCCGATAAATGAACGACAATAATAAGATCCTTATTTCCAAAAAAAGTACCTGATGCATACGTTTTATACTCATAGCCAGCAAGTTCTAAACCTTTTTGAAGATTAAGCACTACATAACCATTAGTATTATTACATTCATAAGTAGCAACATCTATATCACTATATTTATATGCATTAGTGTCACATATAGTATAAATACCAGACAAACCAGTTATAACTTCTGCTGAGACAGTAGAAGTTGCTAGTAATGATATACATAATACAGCACTAACTAAAGTCACTATTTTCTTTAACATTAAAAAACCTCCTATTT
>JAITEE010000073.1 GCA_031282205.1 Candidatus Methanovirga aequatorialis
GAGATACTAACGCTGCTGTCAATATTCGAACTGTAGGGACTACAGGGATTGCCTTTAGTAAAACTAACATAAGTTAGTGGATTAGGAATCTACGACCTCCTTAGGTCGTAGTAGTTCAAGTTGACCACACTGATCATAGGAGATGAAATAAATGTCTGATATTATAAGAACATGGCGTTATATCCCCCAAAGATACAACCTCATCGGTACAAAGTGCACAACCTGTGGTAAAGTTTACTTCCCTCCAAGAGTTATATGTCCTGAATGTAGAAGAAATGGAAAGTTAGAAAATATTCAGTTTAAAGGAACTGGGAAAATCCATAGTTTCTCCATTGTTCGTACACCAATAGATGATTTTAAAACAATAGCTCCCTACTCTGTGGCTATTATAGAATTAGATGAAGGTGCTAAAGTAACATCACAAATTGTTGATGCCGATATTGATAACATTAAAATTGGTGATCCTGTAGAAATGGTTTTCAGGAAAATCAGAGAAGATGGAGAAGACGGAGTAATATCATATGGATTCAAATTTAAAATCAAAAAATAGTATCGGGGTAATGTTGATCAGTCATGGTAGTACTCTTCCATTTGCAAGATCTGTATTCAATGAAATAGCTGAGAAGCTCAAAGAAATAAGTGACTATCCTGTTGAAGTTGGGTACATGAAAGTTTCAGAACCTACGATCTCACAGGCAGCAGATAATCTCTCCTTAAAGTCCGTTGATAAAATAATAGCCATGCCCATATTTTTAGCGGATGGAATCCATACGTTGGTGGATATACCTCTAATGTTAGGTATGGAAAAAAAGAGCACCGACCCAAGAGCCCCAAACGGCGTATACCCAGAAGACCACTATTTAAATCATTTAGATGATGTTGATTTTGATGGAGAAATAGTCCTACTCGACTGTATAGGTCCAGACCCTCTTATTCTACAGATAATAAAAAATAAAATTGATGACGTCTTCACAGACTCAAAGAGTTTAAACAAGAACAACACTGGAATCATACTCATCAGCCACGGAAGCCGCCTAAACCACAACAGCAAGTTCATCAACGAACTTCTAAAAATGTTCAAAGAAAAAACCGACTACAAAACAACCTTAGGATTCATGGAACTCACAAAACCAAGCATCTCCACCGCAATCAACGAACTTCAAAAAAACGAAGATTTTGAAAATTTAATAGCCGTCCCCATTTTCATATCCCCTGGAATGCACACAAAAAGAGACATACCCCAAATCCTAAAACTCCCAAACAATATCAAACCCAAAAACGGACACGACCACCATCACAACCATAACCACACCCATGAACACGAGAAAATGAAATTCAATGGAAAAATCATATACCTCGATCCCATCGGTTCAAACCCTCTACTTATCGACATTATTAAACAGAGAGTCGATGAAGAAACAAATAAATAAAATAAATGTACGAGTTTATATTTAATCATGACAAATAAAGAATCAGCTGGGGACTTTGGTGAGAGAAAACTTGTAGAGTTGATCATTAAAAAATCAGAAATTTTTCAAACAAAATATTTTGATAAAAAATCCTTGAAATCTCATATTGGAGACGATGCTGGAGTAATAGCCGTAGGCAATAAATATCTAATCCTCAGCAGCGATATGTTAATTGAAAAACATCATTTCCCAAAAGAGATGACCTACCACCAAAGAGGATTCAAAGCAGTGACAGTGAATCTAAGTGACATTGCTGGAATGGGAGCCTATCCAATCGGTATTCTAATTTCCCTTGCTATTCCTAAAAATCTCAATATCAACAAATTCAACAACCTATTAGATGGCATTCTCGAAGCTTGCTCCTTCTACAACACACCACTCATCGGTGGAGACACAAACGAAGGAAATGAACTCATAATCTCAGGAACTGGAATCGGACTAAGCGATGACGAAAACATCATGATGCAATATGGCTTCAAAAACAAGGATTTAATAGCTATATCTGGTGAAATTGGCCTATCAGCCATTGGATTTGAGATCTTAAACAAAGACTCTGAAAAAACAAAAAAAAGATTGATTGAAAACGGTGTAAGTTCAGAATTCATCGACAAAACCATCACAAAAATACTCTCACCAAGAGCCAAAGTTGAAGAAGGAACTCTACTAAAAAAATCTCAAGCAGTCACCTCAGCAACAGACATCACAGATGGACTAAGCACAGAACTACACCAAATCCACAACTCCTCAGTTAAACACGACAACAAAAGCTTAGGGTTTATAATCTACGAAGACAAAATCCCACACATAAACACCATAAAAAAAATAGCTACCCTACTAAAAAAAGACCATCTCGACCTAACATTCAACTTCGGAGAAGACTTCGAACTACTATTCACCATAGATCCCAATAAAATCAACGAATTTAAAGAACATTTTAAAGACAAAGAATACCACATCATTGGCAAAGTCAACCAAACCAACAAAATCCAACTATCAACAGCCAACAAAAAAATTAAAAGAATTGATTTAAAAGGTTACGAACACTTCAAATAACTCAACAGGATGTTCTCCATGATTACAATTTGTTTTGAAAATTAAGGTCGAAATAAAGAAATAAAATTGATGATTATTTTTAAACTTTCCGATTTAAACTATATATCTTAAGAATCGATAACCATTGTATCAACGTTATGAACGTTGATAAGACACAGTATTTATGCAGTTTTAAAATAAATATTAATAAAACTTTAAAATAAACCTTAAACATTAAATCTATGATTTTTATAAAAAAAATATAAAACGACCTCAAAATCGTTATTAAAACAATTTTTAGAACATGTTAACAGAAAGAATGGTTTACAAAAATCTCAAATTATAGTGTATTAAATAATGTTTGTAAGTAATGAAATTTTTAATAATTTATTATAAATATTAAATTTTTAATTAAAGAAATTATAATTAATATCTTTGAAAATAAAAGTATTTTAACAGTTATTTTAATAATTAATAAGATTTAAATAAAAATTAATTAAAATGATACTTTAAAATCAAGTGAATAATTACAAATATTTTTTATTCCACTATAAAATAAATTTATATAAGGAACTTCTTATATAATGAACTTTCCTAAGTTACTTCAAGTAACAACGGAAAATCAAAGATTCATTATCGAAAAGAATAAACTCTTTTAAATTGAAAATAAATTTTCAAGGATTTATAAAATTAATAATTCAAACTCAATCGTAGTTAACTCTGGAGTAATAAATCCTATGTGTAAAAATTCCTATACATTAATGTATATGATTCAACATGCCACCCTTTAAAGTTACCTAATTTTCAATTTTCCTATCCTATAATTTTTATGTTTTTGTTGTATATAAATATTATCTTTTATAGTAAAACAAACCAACGATACTCAACACAGACAACACTAAGAATAGAAAACCAGTACCAATAAAATCGTGACCTAAGCTATTTTTAATCTAAAGACCAACCCCATTACAAAAAGTTTATAGGATTAATCATGGTTCCAATTGGCCAATACCTATTTTAAACATTTCATTTCAAAAATTTTGACTTAGTTTTCATTATTTTTCTTGTGTTAAAACAAATGAGCTAATTTTTAGCTTAAAAATAATAAAAAAAGATTAAAAATAATAAAAAAAGGTAAAGTAATAAAAAAAGGTTGTATTTCTGTTATCTATAACGTGTTTCATACCATAAAAACGTACTACCAAGGTTTAAATAGTAGTTCATTTGATAAATTTATATGATAAAGTTCTTAAATTTATATTAACAACCAGAAAAGTTGAACATGATCATGAGAAAAACACAACAACATGTCAATTGTTCCGTGCAAATTGTTTCATTGTTCCTTTTTCTGGTGAAAACAACAAAGAATAAATTTTTCGTTTTTAAAAGTTTGATTTTGATTCAACAAGGAAGTTGAGATATGTTTTTTCCATCGATAGAAGAAGTAAAAAAAATAGCTGAAGAGAAGGGATATAAAGCTGTTCCAATTAGTTGTGAAATATTATCAGATATTAGAACCCCCATTGAGGTACTAAAAATTCTAAAAAACAAGAGTAAACATTGTTTTATATTGGAAAGTATGGAAGATTCAGAAAATTGGGGGAGATACACAATATTAGGATTCGATCCAATTTTAGAAATTACCTGTGAAAATGGTTCTCTCAAAATCAAAGGCTATAAAAATTTAAGCAAAAAAACCAAGAACCCTAAAAAGTATATCAATCAAATAATTGAGGAAAATAGAAGTCCCAACATATCAAAACTTCCTCCTTTTACAGGAGGATTGGTTGGTTATTTTGCATATGATTACGTTAAATATGTTGAACCATCACTTAAATTAACAGAAAATTCAATTAAGGAAGAGGATTCACAAACCACCGAATCATTTAAAGATGTTGACTTGATGTTATTCAATAAAGTTATCGTTTTTGATAACCTTAAACAAAAAATCTTCCTAATCGTTAACATAAGAACGGAAAATGTAGAAAATAGGGTGTTAGATTCTCATGAAAAGATAAAGAATGTAGACTCATATATTGAAAAAGAATACAAAAATGGTATCAACAAACTAATGGAGTTGATAGATGTAGTAAATGATGGTGTCCAAGTTGATGAAGATAAAAATAGATTAAAGCTATTAAGTGATTTCAAACCCCTTTTTTCTAAAGAAAAATATTCAAAATTAGTTGAAAAAGCCAAAACCCACATAAAAGAAGGAAATATCTTCCAAGTTGTTTTATCCAATCCATTATCCTGTAAAATGGAGGGTAGTCTATTGGACACGTATAGAATTCTTAGAACAACTAATCCTTCTCCATACATGTTCTATTTTTCAAGTGATGATATTGAAATAGCTGGTGCTTCTCCTGAAACTCTTGTGAAACTTCAAAATGGGAAATTATATACCTTTCCATTAGCTGGAACAAGGCCAAGAGGTAAAGATAAAGAAGAAGATGAAAAATTTGAGAAAGACCTTCTTTCAGATGAAAAAGAACTTGCAGAACATAACATGTTGGTCGATCTTGGAAGAAACGACCTTGGTAAGGTTAGTAAGTTTGGTTCCATTAAACTTGAAAAATATCTTAGTGTTGAAAGATTTTCTCATGTTATGCACATTGGATCAACCATCTCTGGAGAAATAGAAGAGAAAAATAATGCCTTAGATGTCGTTGATGCAATTCTTCCAGCGGGAACTCTCTCTGGTGCACCTAAACTTAAGGCATGTGAGATTATAAACGATTTGGAGAGAAATAAAAGAGGAATTTACGGTGGAGCCATTGGGTATATCAGCTTATCTGGGAATATGGATACTTGTATAGCTATCAGATTAGCCTTTACAAAGAAAAATAGAGTATTTATTCGTTCAGGAGCAGGAATAGTTGCAGACAGTGTTCCTGAATTAGAGTTTGAAGAGTCTATAAACAAAGCAAAGGCCGTTTTAAATGCTCTAAAGTTAGCCGAAAATATGTACAGTCGACAACGTTCATAACAAAAGATTGTTAGTAACGTTATCAACCACTTCAAAATATACAAAGGGTGTTAATATGATTTTACTCATTGATAACTACGACAGTTTCACTTACAATATATATCAAATGATCGGAGAGTTAAACCCAGATATAAAAGTTGTTAGAAATGATGAACTAAGTCTGTCCAGAGTTAAAAAAATTTCTCCAGAATTTATAGTCATTTCTCCTGGACCAGGTAGACCATTTGATGCTGGAATCTCAATGGACATCGTAAAAGAATTTTATAAAGAAGTACCAATTTTAGGAATTTGTTTAGGTCATCAATCGATATATCAAGCCTTCGGAGGAGAAATCACCTACTCAAAAAAGTTAGTTCACGGGAAAACGTCAATTGTTGAAATAGATAACAAAAACCCATTGTTTAGTAATTTAGAAAATGAAATTACCGTAGGTCGTTATCATTCTCTTTCTGCAAACAAAGAATCAATACCTGAGGATATTGCTATCATAGCAAAATCAAAAGATGACGATGAGATAATGGCAATACATCATGAAAAATATCCAATTTACGGTCTACAATTTCACCCAGAATCAATACTAACCCCCAAAGGTAAGGTTATTTTGAAAAATTTTTTATATGAACTTAAATATTAATATTTACTATAAGGCAGGTAATATGATAAAAGAAGCTATTTTAAAGTTAACGAAAGATCAAGACATTTCCTATGAAATGGCCAAAAAATCAATGGATGAAATAATGAGAGGAGAAGCAAGTAATGTTCAAATGAGTTCATATTTAACCGCTCTATCAATGAAAGGTGAAACAATAGATGAAATAACCGCTTCTGCATCCTCTTTAAGAGACCATTGCGTTAAGTTATTAACCGATATGGATGTTTTAGAAATTGTAGGTACTGGTGGTGATGGTTCAAACTCATTTAACATCTCCACAGTGTCCGCCATTGTAATTTCTGCTGGAGGAGTCCCAGTAGCTAAACATGGAAACAGAGCTTATTCAAGCAAATGTGGAGCCGCTGATGTATTAGAATCTTTAGGTGTCAATATAGAACTTTCTCCCGAGAAAAGTAAGCTGTTGCTTGAGAAAATAGGGATTTGTTTCCTATACGCCCAAAATTATCATTTAGCAATGAAGTACGTTGCTCCAGTTAGAAAGGAGTTAGGGATTCCTACAATCTTCAATATCTTAGGTCCACTATTAAATCCTGCTGGTGCAAACATGGAATTAATTGGAGTATACGATGAAGAACTTGTTCTTCCCATCTCCAGGGTTATTCATAACTTAGGTGTTAAAAATGGTATGGTAGTCTATGGTCAAGATAAATTGGATGAAATCTCAATATCAGCTCCAACCACCGTTTGTGAGATAAAAAAAGGTAAATTTTCACGATACGTTTTAAATCCCGAAGATTATGGTTTCAAGTTAGCTCCAAAATCAGAGATAACTGGAGGTTCACCGTCTATAAATGCCCAAATAGCATTGAATATTTTGAATGGTGAAGAAAGCCCTAAAAAAGATTCCATAATTCTTAATTCAGGTGCAGGACTTTACATTTCTGGAAAAACAAGCAGTATAAAAAAAGGTGTAAGTCTTGCCGAGGATATCATTGACGATGGTAAAGCCAAAGAAAAGTTAGATAGTTTTGTTGACATGTCCAACAACGTTTAATAGGTACCGTGTATTTTGCTGAAATGATCAATCGAGCTGATTTTTTTGATTTTAGATGAAATTTTGAAATCCACAAAAGAAAGATTAAAAAATAAAAAAGAGAGTGTTTCTCTTGAAGATTTAAAATTGAGATTAGTCACTAAAAACATTCATGATAAGCGTGTTAATAATAACTTTGAAAAAGCTTTAAAAGATGATGATCTATCCTTTATTTGTGAGGTTAAAAAAGCTTCACCATCTAAAGGAACCATTTGCAATGATTTTAACCATGTAAAAATAGCTGAAGAGTATCAAAACGCAGGAGCATCAGCTATTTCAATTTTAACAGAACCCAAATTTTTTAAAGGTGATGATGCCTATCTATCCGATGTTGTATCCAATGTAAACCTTCCAATCCTGAGAAAAGACTTTATAATCGATGAATATATGATATATGAATCAAAACTGTTAGGTGCCTCTGCCATACTCTTAATAGCTTCTATTTTAAATGTTGATCAACTAAAAAAGTATATAGAACTTGCATATAATCTAAATATTTTCCCATTAGTTGAAACGCATAATTCAAATGAGATTGAAATAGCCATCGAATCTGGAGCAAGGATCGTTGGTATCAACAATAGAGATCTCAAAGATTTCACAGTGGACATTAAAAACACTATAAATCTATTGAAGTACGTTCCAAAATCCATTAGAGATGATATTATCCTCGTCTCTGAAAGTGGAATAACCAGTCCTGAAGATATAAAAATTCTTAAGGATAACAACGTTGACTCTGTTTTAATTGGAGAAGCTCTTATGAAAAGTGAGGATAAAAAAATAGCTATTAAAAATTTAAAGTCTTTGATATAGGTTACTTTATAATTTTTATATTATCATATGAAGTTTACTCAATTCAATTTTTTGAATTTTATTAGACCTTTATTTTTAATATTATCATTTTAAAGTGAGTGCGTGTGTATATAAAGTTATGGTAGGTGATCCTTGAGAAAAAATTTTTTAATCAATTGACTGTTATAAATTTTATTTAATTTTAAAAATATTAATCGATTTAACAAATTTAAATTATAGAACACCTATTACTGAAGAGATGGTAAAGAGTAAAAACCATGCAAAAGAGTAGTATTAAAATCAAAATTTGTGGATTAAGAAGAGTTGAAGATGCAAAAATTGTTAATAACTATCATCCTGACTATATTGGATTTGTATTTGCAGAAAGTAAGAGAAAAATCAGTTTTAATGATGCAAAAAAAATTAAAGAGTCTTTAAATGAAAATATTTTAGCTGTTGGAGTTTTCATAAACCCAAGTATCGAAGATATTATCCATCTTATAAAAACCAACACCATCGACATCGTACAACTTCATGGCGATGAAGATGAAGAGTTTATAGCCACATTAAAGGAGTTCGATAACGAAGTTAAGATCATCAAGTCGATCGAAGTTAAAAACAATGAATACAGCATTAAAAATGTCATCAAAAAATGGGAGGATTCTGATGTGGATTATTTGTTGTTAGACAACGGGAAAGGATCTGGAGAAGTTTTCGATTGGAGGTTAATAGGAAACATTAAAAAACCATTTTTTTTAGCTGGAGGTATTGACGGTGAGAACGTTGAGTACGCATCACAATTTAAGCCTTTTGCTATAGATTTAAGCTCTGGAGCAGAGGAAAATGGATTTAAAAGTTCTAAAAAAATAGCTAAAATCATGACCAAATTGAAGGAAGTGAACAACATGAACAATGGAAGATACGGAGTATATGGAGGACGATATGTTCCTGAAACATTGATGAATGAACTTATAAATATAGAAAACCAATACAATCTTTATAAAAACAACGTTGAATTTAAAAACGAACTAAAAAAGCTACTTAATGAATATGCTGGTCGACCCTCTATTTTATACTATGCAGAAAACCTGACAAAGGACTTAGGTGGAGCTAAAATATATTTAAAAAGAGAGGATCTCAATCATACTGGATCTCATAAAATTAACAACGTTCTTGGTCAAGTTTTATTGGCCAAAAAAATGGGAAAAACTCGAGTAATAGCTGAAACAGGTGCAGGTCAACACGGTGTAGCTACGGCAACTGTCGCTGCTTTTTTAGGTATGGAATGTGAAATCTTCATGGGAAAGGAAGATGTCAAACGCCAAGCACTTAACGTCTATAGGATGGAGTTGTTAGATGCCAAGGTAAATATCGTTTATAGTGGAACAAGGACCTTAAAGGACGCGGTCAACGAAGCGATGAGAGAATGGTCAAAAAGAGTTGGTGATACATATTACGTTTTAGGTTCTGTAATGGGACCTCACCCATTTCCAATGATCGTTCGTGATTTTCAGAGTGTCATCTCTGAGGAGGTAAAAGAACAACTTTTTGAAGTGGAATCCACGCTTCCTTCGGTGGTCGTGGCCTGTGTTGGTGGAGGCAGTAACGCCATTGGATCCTTCTACAGTTTCCTTGATTACGAAGAAGTCAAATTAATTGGATGTGAAGCTGGAGGTGAAGGTATCGATACCAAATACCATGCCGCTTCCATTACAAAAGGAGAAGTTGGAATTTTCCATGGGATGAAATCTTACTTCTGCCAAGGAAAATATGGTCAAATCGCATCTGTGTACTCAATTTCCGCAGGTTTAGACTACCCAGGAATTGGACCTGAACATGCGTATCTTAACGATATAAAAAGGGTGGAGTATGTACCTATCACCGATGAAGAAGCTGTTAAAGCATTTGAATACCTAGCAAAAAAAGAAGGGATTGTTTGTGCTATCGAAAGTGCTCATGCAATAGCCAAATCTATAAAAATAGCAAAAGAAATGAAAAAAGATGAGATTGTTGTTGTTTGCCTCTCTGGAAGAGGAGATAAAGATGTCGAGTCGATTAAAAATTACAAAATAGCCAACTCCAATTAAGAGAATAAAACCAATGGATATCCCTACATCATATATCATCATGTCAATAAGAGGAGATTTAATTGAATAAAATCACAGAAGCATTTAAAGATAAGAAAACGTTTATAAGTTTTTTAACGGCAGGAGACCCTTCAAAAGAATGTACTGTAGAATATATTTTAGCAATGGAAAACGCTGGAGCAGACATAATAGAGATAGGAATACCTTTTTCAGATCCAATAGCTGAAGGACCAGTTATTCAAGACGCAAACATAAGGGCACTATCCAAAGGCATTAACACAGACGATATTTTTGATTTAGTCGAAGACGTAAGAAAGAAGTCGAGTGTTCCCTTAGTTTTTCTTACCTACATAAACCCCGTGTTCCATTACGGTTATGAAAAATTCTTTAAAAAATGTCATGATGTGGGAGTCAATGGAATAATAATTCCCGATTTACCTTACGAAGAAAAAGGCGAAATTTCAAAGTTTGCAAAGAAACATTGTGTGGATATAATTTCCTTAATAGCTCCAACCTCAAAAGACAGAATAAGAATGATAGCAAAAGAGGCCACTGGCTTTATATATCTTGTCTCATCAATGGGTGTGACTGGTGTTAGAAATGAAATTACGACCGACTTAAGAGAGATCATTGATGAAATAAAAAACGTTACCGATGTTCCTGTAGCCGTAGGTTTTGGAATAAACACACCAGAACAATCAAAAAAAATAGCTAAAATATCCGATGGAGTTATCGTTGGTAGTGCCATTGTTAAAATAATCGAAAAACAAGGATCAAATGCAAAACAATACCTCCAAGAGTACGTTACCAAAATGAAAAATGCAACAAAAGATTTGTAGTTTATTACGAAATGTTCATAGTTGATGAGTCATTAGTATCGATTACTAACATAATGTTCAGCTTCTTTACCACGTTCTGGACAACATACTCGATCCATTAAGATCACACTCCCTTTTTTTTATTCTAAATTATTATGACGATCTCGTAAATTCTTCTCACAGCATTTTACAATAGCTTTTAATTCAGTGAATAATCCATCTAAGAAAATATAAGCAGATAATTCAAATAATGTACCTAAAGGAAAATACAATTCATTATTAACACTTTTAGGCAATATAAACGGATGATCACTTAAATCATTAAGTGCACAATCATAGGTATTTGTTATCGAAAGAATACGTGCACCGACATCTTTAGCTTTCTGGACAGTATGGATGACACTGTGGGTTTCACCTGAGCCACTTATAGCCAAAATAGTATCACGATTAGTTATAGCAGGACAATTATGGCTTGTATCAAGATAACTATATAGACCTAAATGGACTAAACGCATACTAAAAGATTTACCAACCAGTCCAGAACGCCCACTACCAACCACGACAATTTTTTCACTTGATAGTAGATATTCACAGAATTTTAAAATCTCAGATTTATCAATACAAATACCGATTGATTCAACCTGTTCAATTAATTGACGCGTAAAAATATCAAAACGATTGTAGTTCTCTTCGGTGTGAGTTACACCAGTAATAACCATTTTTTTATTTTTATCATTTTTCATTAACATACCAACTTTCCTGATTGAACCCAAATGATTATAAAAAAAATATTTACTCCTACGATAAACACTAACACCAGTTATTATAAATTGTAGGGTGTTAGATTTTCATGAAAAAATAAAGAATGTAAACCCATTATTTAACGTGTTTCATGATCATGAATTCTTAGATTCTAAACGTACAAATCCACTATGAAATAATTAATAACCAAAATGACAACTCAAATTACATCTTGAATATCAACCAAAATACATTAACAATGACAACTATACATCATACTTAGATTTTACTACAATATAAATATTTCGATTCTATCTTCAAATTACAATTTGTTTAAAATTTAATGGTTATACTAAGCCACAAAGATTGTATAAGTAAAGTAATATTTTATTATACCCCAAAACACGCAAATTAGCTTAATATGGGTGAAATTGAAATTAACGTGATGGATGTGCAATGCACCAGAAAGAATAAGGAACAAAAATCTATTAATCAGTGAAACTACAGTTATCAGATATTCTGACATTGCAAAGAATTCACATGATGTTGCTTAATTTTTTGGACACTGTAAAAAATCCACATGATAGACTAAGATTTTTTGTGGATTTTTACATTCGACATTATTTCAATCTAAATAGTATATAGATGTGATGATAATCTTTAAATAGGTGTGGATCAATAAATATTAGTATGATGCAAATTAAACCCACACCTACAAACAATTTGTCTTCACAGCCTTATATAGTTAACGAATATGATCCAATAATAATCAAAGAAGATAAAATGTATACTTGATTGCAGTATTAAAGATTGATATTTTCCTTGATATGAAAATTATTATCAACTTAAATATTGTTTATAAAAATAAAGTTATAAATTTGTTTAATTATCAAACTATTTATTATTAATTATTTAAATTAGAATTTAAATGAATTCCAAAGTTTTAATTTTAAAAGAAAAATATGGGACTTAAATGGCTATTTTAAAAAGAATCTCATTTAAAAGTGTTTTTCATCGATTCTATGAATTCAACATTTACATTTTCAAACTCCTTTAAAAAATCTATAATCTCATCTACTTCCTCATATTTTCTTCTTGAATGTTTAATGGAATTTTTAATCCTCGATTTTGAAGAACTCCTAAATTTATCTCCTTCGCTGATAGCTAAGGTATTTAAAAGATCTTCTTCTAAATTCAGCTGTTTAGCTATTTCAAATGTTTCAATTAAAAGAGCGGAAACTCCTTTCGTATAGATACTTCTTAAAATCTTGAGTTTAGATGCATCTCCAATTTTATCACTTATCACTTTAACACTAAGACCAAAATGATCTAAAATAGCTATTTCTTCAGCTTTTTCACCAGATAAAAATATGACTGACTCATCTGAACCAACCTTAGAGATGATAGCTCCATCAACAAAATTTTCACCGACAACGTCTCCAATTTTCTTGGTTGATTTTGGAGATATGTTGTTCAAATCAAGGAAGATGTTGTCTGCAATTGAGCCATATTTCTTCCCAATGGACACCGCTTTTGAAGGAGTGTTTGCAGATATTAAAATATCACAATTTTCTGCAACTTCTTTAAAGCTATTCAAATCCTTAACTCCCAATCCTTTAATTAACTTTAGAGTCTTTAAACTTCTTCCATTAGATGAACTTACAACTTCACATCCATCCTCAATCAAAATTTCAGAAAGTGTTGAGGCAACCTCTCCAAAGCCAAGGAACCCTACAATCAAAAATATCCCCTACCAATCCATTATAACCATTACATCAATACAATCAAATAAACTCATATTTTCTAACAAACTTTTTATGTTCTTCTTTTTTCTTTTCTTTAATTTTATTATCTTCTTCTTTTTTAATCTCTAATTGTTGATTTTTATATAATAATCTTCCAATTTCAATTTCATGATCAAAAAAATGATCGTTGTTTATATTTTCAAGTTTTAATAGATCTCCACCAAAGAGTTTCATGTATTTTTCTTTAAAAATTTTTTTTGTTTGATCTCGTTTAAGTTCTTCTTCTTTTTTTAGTTTTTCTTCCATTTCAAGCTCTCTATTTTTAAGCCTCTTATTTCTCTCTATTTCTCTATGTAATCTTTTTTTAGAAATATTACTCTTTTGAACTCTTTTTTTATATCTACTTTCCTCTCTATATACTTCAATCTTAGATTTTTCGTTTTTATATTTTTCCAATAAACCAAGGACTAAACTCACATTATTTTCATCTGTTTTTTGATTAGATACTTTGTCTTTATTAGAACCTACAATATAAGCGTCCAAATTTTGATTTCCATAAATATCAATCTCTTGATTACTT
The DNA here is from genome assembly GCA_031282205.1 of Candidatus Methanovirga aequatorialis. Lineage (GTDB taxonomy): Archaea > Methanobacteriota > Methanobacteria > Methanobacteriales > Methanobacteriaceae > Methanovirga > Methanovirga aequatorialis. The sequence continues at coordinate 13,957 of JAITEE010000073.1, forward strand.
GTTTTATTGATTGGTTTAGAGTTAATCAAAGTCTTTTTTTCCGTGTGAATAAATTTCCTAAATTTATTAAAGATATTGTTATTATCACATCTATTGAAAACATTATCCTTTTGAAGCTCGTCACTACCTTTCACTTTATAATATTCACATCCAAGAATATCTTCACAGTAAATAAATTTATAGTCCTCAATAATCTTTTCAAGGAGTTTCCTACCACAAATAGGACACCATAAATCAAATATATCCAAAGTTTCCTTAAAGACCATGTTTATCATTTAATCAATTAAATTATGTAGCCTGTACTTTATAAGTTAGTAATCCATCCGAAAATATTAAATCATAACGTTTGGAGATATTTGTTTTCTTACATATTATATGTTAGTATTACTGTTCCTATTATTAAAATAGACGTTATCAAAAATATTTATATAACAATAAAATAATAAATTAATTCTGGTAAGAACTTATAAGTTAGAACTATTTAAAATATTAACTTCAAGTCTTTATTCTCTTTAATGTTAAGTAAAAATTATTTATTCATATAACAGTCAATTTAAATTTCATATTTCTTTTAATAAATAAAATTTTAACTTTAATTTTATTAGCATCTAAAATAACACCTAATATATCTAATAAAAACTAATCCATTTAACAAAAACAACAATTTAGAGATGATCTATTGATAATAGGAACAAGAGGAAGCAAATTAGCATTTACTCAATCAGAGTACATCAAATCATGTTTACATAAGATCACCAAAGAAAAAATAGATCTTAAAATTATTAAAACCACTGGAGATAAAACAACCACATCCCAACTTTATAATATGGACTCCAAAGGACTCTTTACCAAAGAATTAGACAAATCACTGCTAGAAGAAGAAACAGACCTTGCAGTTCATAGCCTAAAAGATGTTCCTATTGAATTAGATGAAGATTTAGAGATCGTTGCAGTTCCAAAAAGAGAAGCCCCAAATGATGTATTCATATCAAATTACGATTGGAATGAACTTAAAACTGATGCTACAATAGGAACAAGCAGTTTAAGAAGAGAAGCATTCTGTAAACATCATAAAAAAGATATTAAACTTAAGCCACTTAGAGGAAACGTTGATACAAGAATAAAAAAAGTGACCAGTGATGAGATCACAGGAACCATAATGGCAGAAGCAGGTTTAAGAAGATTAGGCTTAACCAAATATATTAAAAACAGATTTTCAATCAAAGACATGACTCCCGCTGCAGGACAAGGAGCATTGGCTATTGTATGTAGAAAGGATTCTATAAAAAGAGAAACCCTTTCAAAATTAAATGATTTTACAACTTTTCAAGAAACTTTAGCCGAAAAGACCCTACTAAAAGAATTAGACGTTGGATGTCAATGGCCTCTCGGAAGCTTTGCTAAAGGTAATAAAGATAAAATAGACCTTTTCACGATTTTACTTAACAAAAAAGGAGAAATTTTAAAATCTCTTAATTTGAAAGGATCTTTAAAGGAATCAGAAGCTATTGGTAGAGAAGCTGGAAGAACTATAGGTGAATATATTTAATTGGAGGAATTAAATTGGATAAAATAGGTGTAGGTGTAATAGGTGTTGGAGCAATGGGATATAATCATGCCCGTATATATTCTAAATTAGATGAAACTGATTTTATTGGCGTCTCAGATTTGAATGATCTCGCATTATCAAGGGTATCAAAAAAATACGATATTACAGGATATAAAAACTATGAAGACTTACTTAACAATGATGAACTACAAATTGTGAGTGTTTGTGTCCCAACAACCCATCACTATAACGTGACCATGAAGGCTATTGAATACGGTAAAGATGTTTTAGTTGAAAAACCAATATCTTTCACCCTTGAAGAAGCAAAAGAAATGATCAACTTTGCAAAGGAAAAAGGTGTTAAATTATCAATTGGACACGTAGAAAGATTCAACCCAGCGGTTAAGAAAGCAAAAGAACTAATAGAAAATGATGTCATTGGAGACGTGGTATCCTCATTTGCTAAAAGAGTTGGTCCTTTTCCTCCTCAAGTTAAAGATGTTGGTGTAGCCACTGATCTAGCCATTCATGACCTTGATGTAATGGCTTATTTATTCAATAAACAAGCAAAACAGATCTATGCTACAATGGGAAGTATCTTAGAAAATTGTATATACGAAGATCACGCTGAAATCATGACGATCTTTGAGACAGGAATATCTGGTATCCTGGAGGTCAACTGGTTAACACCATATAAAAGAAGGGAGTTAGAGATCACAGGAACCGAAGGAATCATTTCCATTAATTACATCAACCAAAGTATTGATGTTCATGGAAAATTTGCTAATGATGTGTCTATTAAGCAAGAAGAACCATTAAAAGAAGAGATTAGATCATTCTTAAATGCAGTTAAAACAAACACGGGACCAATTGTCACTGGAAAAGATGGGATCAATGCTCTTAAAATGGTTTTAGCAGCAAATAGATCATCAAAAGAAAAGGTACCTATAAGCATCTCCGATATCAAATAATCAAACGTCTTACTCTTTTTATAAATTTTTTAATTTGTTTAAATAATCCTTAGTTTAATAGGGTGTTAGAAATTTAGTGAATTTTTGAGCATTTTCCATGCTTATTTCATACTGTAGCATGATTCATATATATTGAAGTCTAAAAGTACACAGTATTTAATCGTGAAAATTTAAATAAAATCAATATTTGTTCTTAAATTTAAATAAAAGAACGTATGAATCTTATAATTTTTCAACAAATCTTAAACAATTTT
>JAITEE010000080.1 GCA_031282205.1 Candidatus Methanovirga aequatorialis
GTGAACTTAGGAAAACTTAAATGCTTAATGTTAGAAACAGAGAATCAAAGACTCTCTTAAATTCATTTAATGAATAAATCTTTGATTTTCTTAAATTTATTTTCCGCTTAAATTTAAAGTCTAATTTAAAAATTCTGAAAATTTTAAAATATTGGGTTTATAGAAATCCTCTATAGTGTATTTAAATAAGGTTTGTAGGTAATAAAATTTTTAATAATTTATTATAACTATTAAATTTTTAATTAAAGAAATTATAATTAATATTTTTAAAAATAAAAGTATTTTAATGGTTATTTTAATATATTAATAAGATTTAAATAAGGAGGTGGTCCCAAAACTTTATTTGTGTTGAGTTATATATAATTTTTATGTCGTTTGAAGAGGTTGATGATGAGATTTGGGAAAGAATTATTGATTATATCTCTAAACAAAAGCCTAAAACTGGAAGACCGAGAGCAGATTTAAGAAAAACTTTTAATGGAATTTTATATGTTCTTTATACTGGTTGTAAGGTGGTCTGATAGTTCCTAAAATATATGGATCCAAATACACAGATTACATCTTAAAATGTCAAAAGATGGCATATATGAGAAAATATTCGAAACTCTTTTATCTGAAGGCCACGAAATGAATAATAGATTTATCCATGGTTTTTGTAGTATACAAGACATATCTAACAAGACTTTCAACAATTATGGCAGATGTTGCTTTACGATATAGAAGAATATAATGGCACATAATAGAAAAAGAGGCATAAAATCTAACATACCTGTTAATAAGAGAATATACTAAAAAACAGAAGCCTGGAAGACCTAAAAAGTTTGATATAAGAAATGAAGTGCTGTTGAAAGGTTTTTTAGCTGGATAGAGAGTTTTAGGAAAATATTTCCAAGATATGAAGTGTTAAAAATCATACTTGGGATTAACACTCCTATTTTCCATTTTAATATCATGGAGAGTTTTGGGATGACCTCAAGAATTAATTAAAAATAATATTTTAAAATCAAGTGAATAATTACAAATATTCTTCATTTCATTATAAATTTTTTTTTTATAGTGATGTTGTTTATATATATTATTCAACATAGATGTAGTAAATCGCATTCATAACAAACACTTGTATGATATCGTTTATATATATTATTCAACTCGTGATCCTATGAAAATTAGAACTCCTTCAAGGTTACATCTGACTTTAATAGATCTTAATGGGTCCTATGGTCGCTTAGATGGAGGCGTTGGTCTTACATTATCGAGCCCAAGTATGGTGTTAAAAGGGGAGTTAAGTGAAAATGGAGTATCTTTAGATTTTTCTTCAAAGATTGATGATGAAATTAAAGATGAAGCCTACACAAAGCTTTTAAATTCTGTTAATAGATTGAGTAACCATTTTTCGATTAAAAATGGTTTTCACTTTACTCTTGAGGAGGCCTATCCAACTCATAGTGGTTTAGGTTCAGGGACCCAATTTGTTCTTGCAACAGGTAGACTTGTTTGTGAGTTATTGAAAGAAGATTTAGGCATCGATTACTGTGGCTTCGATCAGAATAAAACAGGGGACTCTATTGACTGTTGTTCTTTAGCCGAAATTCTTAAAAGAGGAGGAACTTCTGGTATAGGTGTCTTTTCTTTTGATTGTGGTGGCTTAGTTCTTGATGGAGGACACGATTTAAATGAAAAAAAGACTTTTTTACCAAGTTCTGCTTCGTCTGCAAAGTTACCTGTCTTAATTGGTAGATATGATTTTCCTAAGGAGTGGGATATTGTAGTGGCTATTCTTAAGGGTGACAACACTACCACTGGTGAGAGGGAAGTTAACCTGTTCAAAAAATATTGTCCAGTTCCTAAAGGAGAAGTTGAAAAATTATCTCATTTGATTTTAATGAATCTGATTCCTTTCATGTTGGAGAAAAACGTTGAATATTTTGGTCGTGTTGTAGATCAGATTCAAGATTTAGGATTTAAGAGGGTCGAGGTGGATTTACAAGGAGAAAATGTTAAAAAAACAATGAATGCGATGAGAGAATTTGGTGCCTATGGTGTGGGTATGAGTTCTTTTGGTCCTACGATTTATGGCGTTACATATAAAAATACAAAAGAAGTTTATAAAGCTATGAAAGAATATTTAGATGATGATGACATTGTATTCATTACAAAAGCACAGAATCACGGTCATATATTGTATAAATAGCTAAATGGTGTTTTGATGATTTTAAAAGGGAAGGTTTGGAGGTTTGGAAGTAACATCGATACCGACGTTATCATTCCAGGTAGATATTTAAGAACTTTTAATCCAGATGATTTATCTGCTCATGTGATGGAAGGTGAAAGACCTGATTTTGCTTCTAAAGTTCAGAAAGAAGATATTATCGTTGGAGATTTGAATTTTGGTTGCGGGTCTTCAAGAGAGCAGGCACCAATAGCTATTAAAAATGCTGGTGTTGACGCAATAATAGCCAAATCCTTTGCAAGAATATTCTATCGTAACGCTATCAACATTGGTTTACCAGTTATAACAGCTGATATTGAGGTTGATGAAGGAGATGTTGTGAGAATAGATCTTAAAAATGGAAATATTCATAACCTAACCACCAATAAATCTTTTAAAATCAAAAAATTTAAGGACTTCCTACTGAATATACTCTTGGATGGAGGTCTTGTGGATCACTACATAAACAATAGTAAATAGTTTGATTGTATTGGATCCATATTAGTTTTTTAAATAGGAAGTTATATATATAAATACTGTTATTGGTAATAACAGTAGATAAAATATTTTTTAGAGTTGAGATTCATGAACGTAAATAAGTTGTTATTTAAGTCAAAAAATCAAGAAGAAGTAAAAACATTTGAAATAGGACAGATGTTATCTAATGAGAATTTTTCAAATATGAATCATGAAATACGAATAGTCAATATTAATATAAATGCTAAAACTGGATTTATAGAAATATTCACTGATTCTGATAACTTTTTGTGGTATTCATTGGATGATATTCAACTGTTATCCTTTATAAGTAACAAATGAGATTAAAAATAAGATCGTTTATGAAATATTAGATTATATACAATAAATACGCTCATTTATTTTTTTCATGAAATTTAAAAAAATTGATGTTAGGAACGCTAATCATACCTTGATATTAATCGACTTGTTACTTGGTTATCATGATTTTTTTTAGAGGGAAATAATGGAATGTCCGGTTTGTAGTGGTAGTGAGGATATAAAAATATTAAAATCTAAGACCGTTTCATCTAAAACAAATGAAATAAACGAATTTTTATTGGAATGTAATGATTGTAATCATATCTTTAAGGAATCCATCATCCTTGAAAAACCAAAATCGTTTAGATTGATCGTAAGTGAAAATGCGAATTCCAAAAGAACGAATATAGATATTTGTCCTGATGACAGGTTATCCGCTGGGAATATTTTAATATCTGATTTAGGTAAATCTGAAATAACATCTTTCGAACTTAAAAACAATAAAAGAGTTAAATCTGCAATAGCGAAGGATATCGATACAATTTGGGCATCATCTATTGATATTCCGTCAAGAATTGGAATATCAATTAACTTTAAAGGAATAACCCAAGGATATAAAGTTGATTTGGATAGGGAGTTTAAAATATCGGTTGAAGACGTTGTAAAAATAGAGGATAGGATATTTAAGGTTAGGGTTATTAAAACATTGAAGAAGAAAATGGTTAAGGGTTCAGCAAAAGCCTCTTTTATCAGGAGAGTTTATGGTGATCCTGTTAACTATAAAAATTATGATTATGATTTAACCAACAAAATAGCTATTAAAAAAGAAATCACGAAAAAGCGGTTGTAGAACAATTAAAAAAAAAACGTTGTTTAATGATGGAATTTTATGGAAAATAAAAATTCTTTAAAAGTTTTTATTGAAACCTATGGATGTACATTTAATCAGGCTGATTCACAGATAATAGCTGGTTTATTAGCTGAAAATAATGTTGAAATTGTTGATAACATAGAGGACTCACAAGTGACCATTATAAACACGTGTTATGTTAAAAATCCTACTGAGAACAAGGTTTCAAACAAGATTAAAAAATTACAGGAGACCTACCCTGATAAAAAAATTGTGGTTTCAGGTTGTATGGTTGAGATAGACCCTGAAAAATTGGATAAAATAGCACCTGACTCCTCATGGATTGGTCCACATAAATTAAACAGATCGTTGGATGTTGTTAATAGGACCTTAAACGGTGAGGTGGTTAGAGAAACTGGTTTTTCTAAGGATCCTAAGGTTGGAGTTTCTAAACTTAGATTCGATCCTCTTGTCCATATTATTCAGATATGTGAAGGCTGTTTAGGTGTCTGCACATATTGCTGCACTCGTTTTGCAAGAGGCTCACTACACAGCTATCCAACAGATGAAATCGTTAAAGAAGCAGATAAAGCAATTAAAGAGGGCTGTGTTGAAATTCAGTTAACAGCTCAAGACACGGCAGCCTTTGGTAAAGATGGTCATGAAAAATTATCTTCTCTTATTGATAACGTTTCGTCCCTTAATGGGAATTTTAAGGTTCGTATAGGGATGATGCACCCTAAAAACGTCTTATACGATTTAGATAATCTAATCAATAGTTTTCAATCTGAAAAGGTCTATAAATTTCTTCATCTTCCAGTTCAGTCTGGTAGTGACAAGGTTCTAAAAGATATGAGAAGAGGTCATAGTGTAGAAAAATTTAAGATAATAGTTAAGAGATTTAAAGAAAAAATCCCCAATATAACAATAGCTACGGATATTATCGTCGGTTATCCTACAGAATCTGATGATGACTTTCAAAAAACCGTTGATCTGTTAAATGAAATCAAACCTAATTTAATTCATATCTCTAAGTATAAACCCAGAAAAGGAACCACTTCATCTAACTTAGATGAGATTCCAAACAAGATCATGAAAAAACGTTCTAAATATTTAACGGATATTAAGACTCATATTACAGAAAAAGAAAATAATCAGCTATTGAATACAATTCAAGAAGTACTCATAGTTGAAATGGGAATAAAATCAGGACTTATAGGAAAAACAGATTCATATATCCCTGTTGTTGTAGAAAATGTAAATCTTGGAGATTTTGTTAAGGTTAGAATTACCAAAACAACGGGTACGTATTTAAAAGGAGAAAAAATTGAATAGACGATAGCTATTATTTTTGAGAGTACAAATGGATCAGTACCAAACGTCTTTAATACCTAAAAGGTAAGCTATGGTATTTGATACGAGATGAAGAATTAAGGTTAAAATGATCCCTATGATAACGTAATCCATGGGTACACGAACGATTAGTGATACAAAAAGAATGGCTCCTACAAAGAAATCTAGTTGATCAAGAACTGGTGCCGAATTTCCTTTTGAAAGTCCTAATCTTCTTTTTATAAAACTTCCAACGGCATCCCCAACTAAAGCACCCAAACTTAGTAACAAACCTATTTGAAAACCAGATAGGATATTTCCTACTATAAAACCCTCTATCATCCCAATCAATGTACCAAACAGCACTCCACAAACAAATCCTTCAATCGTGACTCCATTTCCAATAATTCTATAACCATCACTGAAGTTTTTCCCCATATCAACTGGTCTCTTACCCCCAAACACAAGACCACTTAAGTTTGCAATGTAAGCAGGTAATAAAAAGTAAACAACATTTAAAATGAGTACAATATTTTCTGTAATATTAAAATCCATTAACTATCTCCATAATATAAATAAACGTATTAACAATTGAATTCAAAATAAATTATAATTCTATGACAACACTCTGTTTGATAAACAATATTTATTATCTCTTACTTAATAAGCGTTTCCATTGTCAAAGAATGTAAATTGTTGAACTTTAATAACTCTGATTTAATTTTTTAAATTCGCATAGGTTGTATTTTCTGTTGAACGCTATGGCCAGTAGATTAACTTTTCTTTTTAAGTACTTTTCAAAATATTTTTTTTCATGAATCTGGGTAAAAGCTCTATCGATGGCTTTCCTAAGATCCTTTTCGTCTTCTGTTTTGGAGTATTTTATCTCTATGATTAACATTCCATTTTCTATTTTTATGATTGAGTCTACTTCTCCTTGATTGGTTACATTAATGGCTTCAATATCAAATCCCATTGTTTAAAGACATACTAAAAAAACGCTGTGATAATATTTTTCGTCATTTTCGTGAATTTTATATGGGATGTTGGATAACCTGATGTTTATACTTTCTTTTAAGCCTTCTGTATCCTTGTTTTTTAGTTGTTCTGTTATCGTCATCTCTTGAATTTCTTCAAGAGTCTTATCTGTATATACTTTCAACAAGTTGCCGAATAATGACTCTTTAACTTCAAGTTTAGGAATACCAAGGGTGTAAGTGACTTTGTCATGAATGTCTTTGTTTTTAATTGTTAGGTAGCCTGTTTGAAAGAGTAGTGGGATCTCACCGACATTTATGGGATCGTAGCTATCTAAAAAATTGCTGTATACCATTATTGGGTCGATGATTGGCTTTAAATTGTTTTTTTACTCGGATGGTTTCCATTAAAGGTGTTGTGGTACCATACCAATAGTTAGAAAATTCTCGTTTGCTGAAGATTTATAATTATTAAATTCTCAATTAAAAAAATTATAATTATTATTTTTAAAAATAAAGATATTTTATATTTTTATTTTAATAGTTAATAAAATATTAATTATAAATAAATTATTTAATTATAAATAGTATATCTCAAATTGTAACGTGTCTCAAATTAAGCAATTAATTACAAAAATTTTTTATTCCACCACAATTAAAATTTAAAAATTTTGATGATTGAATCTGCAACACCATGTATATGATTATATATAGTATCTAAATATAAACTAAAATTATAATGTATTTTTATCACAAAATCTTAGACTTACTTACGGTTTTGGTACAGTAATGAAATTAACGTTATTATCTGTAGGTGATAATTATTTTTGATGGATATATTAACTTTAAAAATAAAAAAATTCCTGAAGTTTTGTTAGGGACGGCTCCATTTACAGCTGAAACTTACTTTGGTCATAGGGCAAGGTTGTATGAGTTGGATTTGTATCAGAATCCTGAAAATATGGCGAAAGTTATTAAAAAGTCTTTTGAACTTGGAGTTAAGGGGATAAATTTAAACACCAATCCAATGTTGATTGAAGGATTTGAAATAGCTATATCTCAAGGAGTGGAAATGGATGTTGTTGGGATAATTGGGAAAACAGATGTAAATTATATGTTTCCAAATATGGAGGAAGCAAAAAAAGCGGATTGGAGATGGGATATTGAAAAGCTTTCAAAGTACGATCCTTCAATTATTTTTATAGATGAATTTATTGTGGATAGCTATGATTGGGACTTATTGGAGAAAATACTTATCACAGTAAAGAATAAAGGATATATTTCAGGAATCATAACCTCTTTTCCTTTTAAAACCACGAAAAAATTATTGAAATCGCCTATACGTGATTTGTTTGACTTTTATATGATCCCTGTTAATAAGTTAGGATATATGATGGATACGGATTCTTTTTTAGATGAAAATAGAGTGAATCTATCGAATTTATTGGATGAGTTAGATAAGAAAGTGGTTGTTAATAAGATTTTAGCAGCTGGTGTTCAAATGCCAAAAGAGGCATTTAATTTTTTAAAAACATTAAACTACGTTGACATGGTCACGATAGGGGTTTCATCTGGGAGAGAAGCGGAAGAAGATTTTAAACCTTTATTTAATATCTAGGTATTTAGTAGAACGAGTTAAGTAAAACGTTATGATTAAATGGTACCTATTGTCATGACAATTTAATTATTTCGATATTTTAGTGTTGTAGTAAATTGCAAAATTAAATATTCATCATTCAAATATTCATCATTTTAAATAAGTATTGGAAATTATAATAAATTTTTATTATTTTTAGAATACTTTATTTTTTATTTTATTAATAATTTAAAGATTATCTTTAAAAATATAGTTATAAAAATAATTTATTTATTAAATTATCAATGATTACTAATTTAAATTAAATTTAAAATGAAGTTTTAATAAAAATTATCATGACAAAATTCCAAATCTTAAATTAAAA
>JAITEE010000142.1 GCA_031282205.1 Candidatus Methanovirga aequatorialis
TTTGACGTTTTCTTTATAAGTAAGTGTTGATTTTTATGAAAAACTCCAACTTTTTACACCCTAAATCAATACAAAAATTTGTATTCAAAGTAATATAAATATTAGCTTGACAGCATTGAACTCTATTATTAACTACACGTTATTTATAAAAATATAATATAGTTAAGGACTTAATTTTTTGCTATGTATTTTTCTTTCCATTTAAATCATACCATATAAATATTAGCAAAAAAATATGTCTCAAACTATAAAATCATATAATTTCATATTTTAAAAAAAAATGGGGTTTGAATATGGAAACTGTTAAAATTCGAGTTCAGGGCATTGTTCAAGGTGTGGGATTTAGGCCTAATGTATATAGAATAGCTAAAAAGCTCAATATTAATGGTTATGTTAGAAATCTTGGAAATCTTGTTGAGGTGATTGCTCAAGGAGAGGATATAGAAAAATTCATTGAATCCTTATCTCATGAAAAACCTCCTGTTTCTAAGATAAACTCCATTGAACATGAAAATATAGAGTGTAATAGGATATTTTCTGATTTTAAAATTCTTGAAAGTTCTTTGAGTTCGTCTGGGAGTTCTGTTATTCCTCCTGATTTAGCGGTATGTGAAAATTGTCTTGAAGAGTTAATGGATGAAAATAATCGAAGATATGAGTTTCCATTTATAGCGTGTACCGATTGTGGTCCACGTTTTAGTGTTATAAAATCTATTCCTTACGATAGAGATAGAACTACTATGGATGAATTTCCTTTATGTGAAGAATGTTTGGTTGAATATAAAAATCCATTGGATAGACGTTATCATGCCGAAGCAAGCTGTTGTGACAGGTGTGGACCATCACTTCGTTTATATGACGGTGAAAGTAAACCTATTTTTGATGAAAATCCAATAAAAAAAAGTGTTGAACTGTTAGATGATGGAAATATAATGGCTATGAAGGGTATTGGGGGGACACACTTGGTCTGTAAAGTGACCGACGATGTTATCCTAAAGTTAAGAGGAAGGTTAAATAGACTTAATCAACCATTTGCTATAATGTCTCCAGATCTTGAAACTATAAAAACCTTTGCAGAATTTGATGAATTAGAAGAGAGATCATTAAAATCCATTGAAAGTCCTATCGTCGTTGTTAAGAAAAATAAAAACTATTCCTTTCCTGACTCTCTTGCACCTATTTTACACAATATTGGAGTGATTTTACCATATTCACCGATTCATCATCTTCTTTTTGATTACACTAATGAACCTGCTTACGTGATGACTTCAGCAAATATTCCTGGAGAACCTATGGTTATAGACAACGAGGATATTTTAAGTGAGTTAAAGGGAATAGCTGATTACTTCTTATTACACAATAGGAGAATAGTTAATCGATGTGATGATTCTGTAGTTAGATACGTTGATGGGGTGTTGTCATTTATTAGAAGATCAAGAGGCTACGCCCCAGAACCTTACGACCTTAAAAAGTATTCAAATGATTTAAACGTTTTGGCTTTGGGTAGTGAACTTGATGTTACCTTCACGATTTTAAAGAATGGACTTGGATTTGTATCACAGCACATTGGGAATACAAATAAGTTTAGAACCTATCGATTCCTACAGGAGGGAATTGATCATCTTGCCAACATCACTTCAACCAACAATTTTGATCTCGTGGCTGTTGATATGCACCCTCAATTCTTTACGGGTTCTCTTGGAGTGGAACTTTCAGAAAATTATGGGGCTGAACTTGTTAGGGTTCAACATCATCATGCTCATGGAGCTGTTTTGGCCTTTGATAACGATGTTGATGAATTAGTTTTCATTGGAGCGGATGGTGTAGGTTATGGTGATGATAAAACTGCTTGGGGTGGAGAGATATTGTACTGCGATATTTCATCCTATGAACGGCTTGGTTCACTGTCACCTCAAAGGATGCCTGGTGGAGATACATCCACCAAGTATCCAGCGAGATTTTTGCTTTCCATACTGTACGATGTTTATGATAACGATGAACTTAGAAGATTGTTCATCAACGACTACGTTGATTTCTTTAAGTACAGAGAAAAAGAGATCGACATGGTATTAAAACAGTTAGAAAGAAATTTCAATGTTCCAATCACAACAAGTGCAGGTAGGATTTTGGATTCAATATCTGTCGCTCTTGGGATATGTGGAAGAAGAACCTATGAGGGAGAAGCTTCAATGAAATTAGAATCAGTTGCTTCAAAGTCAACATCCAATATAAAAATAGATCTTGAATTTAACAAACATGAAAATAGGCCTGTTTTAGACACATCAACTATTTTAAAACAAGTGATTGAAATGAAAAATAATGGGGTAGCTATTAAAGATGTTGCCAAAGCTGGTCAAAATGCAGTGGCTATTGGACTTGGAAAAATGGCAGTTGATGGAGCAACCATGAAGAATGTTGATGTTATTGGGGCAACTGGAGGGGTTTTTTACAACGAAGCTATTTCAAATTCTGTTAAAGAATATGTTGAAAAACGAGGATTTAGATTTATTAGAAACAACAACTCCTGTGCAGGTGATGGGTCAATTTCATTAGGACAAGCCATTGTTAGTACATATAGAAAAGGTTGAATTTTAAGTTTTCTTTGAGGTTGTCTTATATAGTGTTTTGTAAAATTATTTATATTGATCTAATATTTTTTTTAATTTAAGATTTGGAATTTTGTCATGATAATTTTTATTAAAAGTTCATTTTAAATTTAATTTAAATTAGTAATCAGTGATAGTTTAGTAAATAAATTATTTTTATAATTATGTTTTTAAAAATAATCTTTAAATTATTAATAAAATAAAAAATAAGGCATTTTAAAAATAATAAAAATTTATTATAATTTTCCAATATTTATTTGAATGAT
>JAITEE010000208.1 GCA_031282205.1 Candidatus Methanovirga aequatorialis
AATCTGTTCATTTATTAAAACCATTATTAAACACCCAAAAAAATTTTATAGTTATAATTAATTGTATATAACTCTTTATATATAAATCTAACGGTTTTAAGAATTTTGCCTTTGTCTCATCTTAAATTAAAAAAAATATTAGATCAATATAAATAATTTTACAAAACACTATAATTAAATAGTGTAAAATTACTTTTGTTACTTAATTGATAGATTAATGATGATAGAACATCCTATATCCTCAACAATTTCAAGCAATAAATAAAATGAAAAAATTTGCACATTAAACTGTCATGAATCGATTTACTTACGTGTTCTTATTTAAATAGGACATTGCAAACATTTTGTTAGTCGTATCCTTAACCATTTATAGAAAAGTTATCTTTTTTTAACTTCCAAAGGATTACAGCTATCAAAAATACCGTCCATATAATTAACACTTCCAATCATACTTTAAAAATATTATTAACCAGCCAGTAATCAGATAGAATATAATATATCTGTGTAGTTGGCAGATATTGAACAATATTTTGAACGTACAATGGGAAAGAATGAATATTAGTAAATATTCCCGAGAGAAACATTAACAAAAACATTAACATCGTTGATGTTTGTTGTGTTGATTTTTCGTTGTTTAAAAAACAACCTATAGAAAAACCAATTAAGAACACAACTACAGCCGATAAAAACCAAACAAGACAAAACATTAAAAAATCATTAAATGACGGGAATATCAAACCATAAAATAATTTAGCCACAAGAATCGCTAACAAAGTACTGATAAAAGCTAACAAAATATAGGCAAGAAATTGTGAAAAAATTATATGATATAAATTTAATCCCTTCAAAGTGTAGGTCTGCCAAATTTTTTTTGAACGATTGACACTTACGTCTATAGAAAAACTGACTAAACCAGTAGGTAACAAAGTTAATAAAGCTAAAGATGGAATATATACATCTACAAAATGAACATTATAATAAATGATAGGATTTCCATTGGTCATAATTAGCATAACCAATAATAAAACAGGGAACACCACAGAAAAAAACAAGGCTATTGGAACTCTTAAAATCACTTTACATTGAAGATAGAAAAACTGGAGTAATTTATTCATTTGATCTCCTCTTTGTAAATTTGTTTGTATAATATCTTTAAATTATTCTCTGAGTAGTTTAGGTTATATTTGTCATATAATTCCTTTTTTAAACCTATTTCAGCTATTTCTCCATTTGAGAGGTGGTCAAAACTAATTTTTTTAAGAAAAAATTTTCTTATTTTCTAAATTAAAGCATTTTTAGAGCTTTTTAATTTTAAAATTTAGATTTTTGTCCACCTCTCCATTTTTTAAAAAAACAAGTTTATCAGATATTTCTTCCACTTCTTCCAAATAATGGGTAACCATTATTATTGTTTTCTCAGATTTTTTTAATTCTTTTCTCAAAAAATTTAAAACTTCTATTCTCGTTGTCGTATCTAAACCAGTTGTAATCTCATCGATAAAAATAATTTCAGGATCATTTTCTAGTAGTACGATTAGAGATAATTTTTTAAATTCTCCTGTTGAAAGTTCTCCAATTTTTTGATTAAGATTATTATTTAAACCATATTTTTCAACTAAAGGAGTGTAGTCTCCTTCAAACAAAAATAAATCTAAAGTTTCTTTCACTTTGATTAAATTATTGAATGATTGTTCTTGACTATGAAATCCTATTTTATACCTTGGCAGGGATTCAAAATCATTGACGATTTCACCACCACTTATCTTTTGTAATTTTAAAATAGTGTTTATAAGAGTCGTTTTACCTGCACCATTAGGTCCCAGTATAGCAACACTTTCCCCTTCATTAATAGTTAAATTAATATCTTTTAAAATATCTTTATTTTTTACTTTAAAACCAACATCATTTAGTACAATTTGCTTCATGAGTATCACTTTCAAGGCATTGGATGTGGGAGAACATATTTACAACCATCCGTTTTTAAAAAACGAGGATGATTGGAAAAACATTTATCTGGAATGCATATAGGTAATAGTTCAGGAACTATTGTCCTAATTACAAACCAATTTCTTAAACCTAATTCTGTACAGGTAATGTCATAACATCCTAAATCAAAATTGTTGTCTTTAATATATTTCAAAGTCTTTTTTATTAATTCTGGTTCTTTTATTGAATTAATAGTATTTATACTTTTACTTTTTCCAGATATTCTCCTCTCCAAAAACTTTTTCTTAATATTCATCTTTTTTTTTACTTGCCCAAAATAAATCTAAAAATTATCATAATAACCTATAACAGTACATAAAATAATAAGAATCAAAAAAATAGTCGTTACAGTAAATACTAAAATATTCCCAATATTAGATATTGTGACATATAACAACCCAACTAAACAGATAATAGATGCGATTAAGTTATATAATTTCACCATACTGGATACTTCCTTTTGATTATCCAAATCTTTGGTGTACATGTTATCCTGAATGTTGTTAAGCTGTCTATTTATCTTTTCTGATTCTTTTTTTGTACTCCAATAAAGAATAAACCATATACTAAATCCTACGACTATCATGAACAACGTTGAATATAGTAAATCCAGTTCATCTCCACCATTTAATCCTTGTGTCATGTAAAATATTCCTATGTAAGCAAATCCAAATCCAATAGTTAAATGAATTAAAGCTTTTCTACCGATTGATATGCCTTTGCCGGATATAAATTTGCGTGATATTGATTGTGGATGATCGTATATTGCTGCAGGTATGCTGAATCCAATTCCTATAATCATAGAGGCCAGACTCATTGGAATATAATTGTTCATTAAATAGTCTAAAGATCCTGAACCAAATAATACGTTTAAAATGGTTGAAATCGTTAAAATAAAGTTTCCACTTAAAGCTCCAAATATTGTTAGTTTTAAGAATTTATTCATGAAATTCCTCCTTTTGTATTTTTTCATAAACCAATATGTTTTTTAAATTTTGGTAAGTACTTTCGTGATATAACGTCACTTAATCCATTTTTCATTGTTACGTACATCACACCATTTAAAGATGGTGAAACCCTGTCTATTTTCATTATATTTACAATGCTTGATTTTGAAATTCTGAAAAAATCTCTTCCTAAAATGTTTTCAAGTTCGTATAACCTTTTCTGGGTTTCATAGGTTTCATTTTCTGTTAAAACGTTGATTTTATCGTTGGCTGATTTTATGATGTAAACCTCATCAAACTTTAGAAAATTTATTCTTCCTTCTTTTTTAACTGGTATGACAGGTTTAGAAGAGTTTTCTAACAGTTCAACAGCTTTTTGAATTTCATCGGTGATTCTATCAGTGTAAATAATAGCGTGAGGTTCCTTGTTCTCTGATGATAAATCAATCTCTACTTTAATTTTACCTCCTCCTTTATTCAGCTCCCTTATAATCTTTTATTTTTATTTACTTAGAGCTACATTATTATCTACTTACAAAATAGCTATTTATATCTTTTTAAGATTTCTACAACCTGTATAAAATCAAGTACGAAAGGATAAAATTAAAAGGTTAAATACAGTTAATCATTTTAAGTTCAAAGAAGAGTTATCATCGAAGATAATTCATGAAACTGTGAATAAATTCCCTTAAATTCACTCTGTGAATAAATAAAAGATTTTCCGCTTACTATCACAGATAATTAAACCTAAAAATCGGAAAATAAGTCCTTCTAAATTGGAAATAAATCGTCAAAAATAAAAAAATTTTAAAACCAATACAAAGTTAATAATTCAATTAAAATAGCTTTAAATTATTTTTATTAAAAGTATAAATGAAAAAATAATTCTTATATAGTAAATTGCAAAATTAAATTTTTATCATTCAAATAAATATTAGAAATTATAGGGTGTTAGATTTCGAGCAAAAATCGAAGCATTGTCGAACCTTTTCTGTTATATTTTAAGGTTGTAAAATATCTTGTTTTCTAAAAGTACATTTTTATATTGAAGTTTAAAC
>JAITEE010000209.1 GCA_031282205.1 Candidatus Methanovirga aequatorialis
TAGAACTGGAAAAGAAGTTAAAAAATTAATAAAAGACAAATTTAATGTTGATTACTCCACAAGACAAGTAAGTAGGATTTTAAGAGAATTAGGGTTTAAATATGGCAAACCTTATATCATAGATATTAAAAGACCAAATGATGCTGAAAATCAGCTAAAAAAACTTAAATGAGAAATTAAACTGTTTAAAATCAGATGATGTTGCAATTGGATTTTTAGATCAGTTTCACCACAAAATAACTCAAATACTCAAAAATTATGGTATTTAAACGATAATGTCTTAATAAAAAATACAAAAAAATTTAAAGCCAATACATTTGGCTTTTATTCAATAAACGGTAAAAGTTTGGTTGATTTTAAAGAAAAATCCAATTCTGAATTAATAATTGAATTTTTTGAAGAAATTTCACATGAAAACCCAGGAAAAGAAATTATCATTGTTTGGAAATCAATAAAAAGAGAAATATTTCCTTTATAATATTAATATACTACAAAAATCAGTTATACTACAAAAATCAGTGAAATAACATGATTAAAACAATATAGCCAATTTTAACAGATCGTGATTTTATGATGGATGATTCTAAATTAAGAACGTTTTTAGCCATTGATGTGGATGAAAGCCTAATGGATAAGATCTTAGATGTTCAAAAAAAGTTTACATCAACCAAGGCCAATATTAAATATGTTCCAAAGGAAAATCTACACTTCACCCTTAAATTTTTTGGTGATGTTGATAGGGTCATGATTTCAAAAATATCTGAACTTGTTAAAGAGACATTACATGATTTTAAGCCTATTGAACTATATGTCAATGGTTTAGGAACTTTTCCAAATGAAGAACATGTTAAAGTTATATGGATTGGTGTCTCTGAAAATAATGACTTTTTAAATCTATTAAATACATTAGATGATAAATTTAAGGGTTTAGGATTTAAAAAAGAAAAGAGTTATAAATTTCATTTAACGATTGGGAGAATGAAAAATTCAAAAAATAAAAAAGAAGTTAAAAATGTGGTTAATGAATGCAAGGACTTTGAAGTTGGCACTATGAAGATTTCTAAATTGTCCTTGAAAAAAAGTGAACTAACTCCAAGTGGACCGATCTATTCAGATCTAAAAACTTTTAAATTTAATCAGGGTTAATAATTAAGTTTGAGAGGTGGACAAAAATCTAAATTTTAAAATTAAAAAGCTCTAAAAATGCTTTAATTTAGAAAATAAGAAAATTTTTTCTTAAAAAAATTAGTTTTGACCACCTCTCAGTTTAATAAAAAAATAGCAACAGTTAAAGGTAATAAAAACAACTATCAATCTACCTTTTTAAATGTTGAGATGGATGTAGATAATCATCCAAGCTTTCAAAAAACGAAAAATAAAAAAGAGGAATAAATTCCTCCAATTTCCTATCGGAAATTTTTCTAAAGTTTATATCGTGAGTAAAAGCCTGATCAAAGTCAGAGAAAAATCGATCAATATCATCTACACCAAATAGTCTGTAGCTATTAACGATACTATCCTTAAGATTTTTACCTATTTTTAAAATTTTGATGTTGTTCTCTTTAAAAACATGATGAATAAAAGTTTCAGGTGTTTTAAATCTTCTTTCTCTTTTTTCAATTAGAAATCCATCTTCTAAGAAGACGTTTTCATGAACAGAGACAAATTGTTCAGATGCTTTTTTATACCAAATCTTTGGACCAACGTTTTTCTCATATTTTCCAAGAGTCCATGTATCAAATTCTAAAGTTAGAATAGCCATTCCCTTCTCACTAAAGTAACTATATTTGACAATTGTAAAACCTAATTCTTCTAATTTTTCTTTTAATGAAATCGATGTCTTTTTAAGTTGAGGATAAATGTTATCAATTGAAATTTCTGGAACTTTAAATGAAATGAAGATCACTTTAGTTTGCCTGTCCTTAAATTGATTTAAAATATCTTCCAAACCTTTAAAATGAGAAGTTTGATCCGAATATTTCCGCTCAAATGGAGAGAAGTAGGCTTCTTTTGGATTTTTTATATAATTTTTGGACGCAAAGATGAATTCAGTTAACTTCTCTTCTGTGAGTGATGCCGCAACGTTCCTATTCTTATCCGTTGGATCAACAACTATTAAATTATCTTTAAATAAGTTAGCAGTATCATGATTTTCTAAATCGATTATTACCTTCTCCATCCAATTACTCGCTTCTTTTAATGTATTTTCAAAAGAACCATAGTTCAATATTAACAATTCACACAGGTATCCAGCGAATCCTCCTGTTTTAAATTCAGAACCATAAACCTTTATTTCCTTCATAAACTTTTTAAGTAAAAGAACTTCATCCTTCTGATGATTTTCAAGGTGTTTAACAATGTACTTCGTATGTAGAGTCGTTCTATCGACTGCAGATTTCATTTGAGATGTATTTTCAATTTTGTAAGCTGGAACAATATCCACACTATAACCATCAATATGAACATTCAAGTAGGGATGTGAAGCATATTTTTCAGTGGCCATTCCATTTAAAACTTCATTACAGTAGTAGGCCAATTTTAATCCTCTTTCTTTAAGTTCATCTACTTCAAGTTCAACAGGAAACGTTATGAAAATATCAATATCAGCACTTCCAGAAAGCCATGTGTTTTTAGCTATTGAACCAGTGAGCTGTACTTCAACTTCATATCCCTCTTCAATAGCTTTTTCTCCAATTATCTTGATGATTTTATCTACAATAGCCTTAATTCTATTTTTTTCATTTTGATTTGGCTTTATTCTTTTTAAAATATCTTCATAGTTCATATATAATATTCCGTATAATGTAATTTTCACTGTAAAATTAGCCAGTTTTTACTAATTCAAAAAAATTAAAAAACACAATAAAGAAAGATAATAAGAAATACCTTTAAAGAAGTCGTGAAATTTTCATGAAAATGGGACACCTTGATCCTATAAAATGTTGATTCATGACTTTAGAGAATTTCTATTAACCTTTTAGGAAATTCTCTATGATACACTGTAATTTTATTACTTTATAAATGTTTCGATTTTATGTGGTTGGTATGGAATTTGAAGGAGGGACTGTATTTATAAATACCGAAATTACAGACCAAATACTATCAGAGGCGATGGCTCGTGAACTTATAAGACGTGTCCAAGATATGCGTAAAGATATGGATTTGGATATTGAAGACGATATTTCAGTATATATAAAATC
>JAITEE010000211.1 GCA_031282205.1 Candidatus Methanovirga aequatorialis
AATCTGTTCATTTATTAAAACCATTATTAAACACCCAAAAAAATTTTATAGTTATAATTAATTGTATATAACTCTTTATATATAAATCTAACGGTTTTAAGAATTTTGCCTTTGTCTCAAGTCCTCTGATTTTAAAAAGTCTATTATGTTGTAGTGTATTATGCCTTTTTGTGAAAAATCTACATCGTCCATTGTTATGATGATTTTTTCGTAGTTGTCTTTGATTTTTAATAAAGGATTTAATTCTCTTTTAATAGTTTTTTCACTTGCAAGTAAATAAGATACTTGTACATAAACTGTTTTTTCATGATTTTTGCATATAAAGTCTATTTCAGTGTTATTTAACTTCCCAACATAAATTTCATATCCTCGTCTTAAAAATTCCATATAAACAATATTTTCTAAAATTTGTGAGATTTTTTTCCTATTTTTTCCAGATAATGTTTCGTTAAATCCGTGATCTGTAAAATAATATTTTTCGTGAACCTTTAATACTTTCTTTCCAACTAAATCTTCTCTTTGTACTTTATGGATTAAAAAAGCTCTTTGAAGATAGATTAAGTAGTTATATATTGTATCTCGTGAAACTTGTCTATTTTCATTTTTGAAGTATTTTGAGATACTTTTTGCAGAAAATGTTTGACCAGTGTTATCCATTAAAAATCTGATTAATTTATCAAACAAGTCTACCTCTCGAATATTATTTCTTGTAACAATATCTTTTAGAATAATGGAGTTGTATAAATCTCTTAAGTAATCTACTTTTTCATCTGGTTTTAGTTGAAGAACCAAAGGCATACCTCCATACTTTAGGTATTCCATGAAAAATTTTCTTTCATTTTTAGCTTCCTTTAATTGCATTGCCTCTTTAAAAGAAAATGGGTAAATTTTTATCTCGATATATCTTCCAGCTATAAGTGTGGCTAATTCTCCAGATAATAAAGTAGCATTAGAACCAGTTATGATTATTTCACAGTCTAAATCCACTCTATAGCTATTTATTGATTTTTCCCAATCTTTAATATTCTATATTTCATCAAAAAATAGATAGGTGGTTCCTTTCAAATCTTTTGTTAAATCTTTAATTAATTTGTTTAATTTAGTTGAAGAGTCAATATCACTATATTCCCCAGATTCAAAATTAATTAAAATTATCTTATTTTTTTCAATTCCACGAGCTATTAATTCCTCAATAATTAATTTTAGCATTGAAGATTTTCCACATCTTCTAATTCCTGTTAAAACCTTTACAACATCTTTACCAATTAAAGACATGATTTTTTTCAAATATAATTCTCTTTTTATCATTTTTAACCCTCGACAATATTTTGAAAGTTACACTCATAAATGTTATTTTTATTAATTTTAAAAAAATTACATTTATACAGGATAATTTTTTAAAAAATCTAAAAGTTACATTTATACATGTTTTTTTTATAACATATAAATTTTATATACATAAAGTATATAAATCACAAAATACTAAAATAAAATACCACAAAATACTAAAATAAAATACCACAAAAAAAATTAAATGTAACTAACGAGGTAATATATGAAAAATACATATTTAAAACGTGTAATAGATGACGTTTTAGAAGAACGTTTAGAGATGATTGGAGCTATTGTTATTGTTGGTCCTAAATGGTGTGGTAAAACAACAACAGCAGAACAACATGCAAATAGTGTGTTAAAACTACAAGATCCAGATAAATCAAAATCTTACTTAGAATTGGCTGAAATTAAACCATCTGCACTTTTAAAAGGTGAAAGCCCAAAATTAATTGATGAATGGCAGATGGCACCAGTATTGTGGGATGCAGTTCGCAATAGTGTTGATAGTTCAAATAAGTATGGATTATATATTCTAACTGGCTCAACAACAGTCGATGAAAAGAAAATAATGCATTCAGGAACTGGTAGAATACATAGATTAACAATGAAAACAATGAGTTTATTTGAAAGTAAGGAATCGAATGGTAAAATATCTATTATAGATTTATTTAATTCATCAGATACAGATATTGAGGGCATTAAATCAGATCTATCAATTGAAAAATTAATTTTTGCTGGTTGTCGTGGGGGATGGCCTGACAGCTTACATAAAAAAACTAAAAAAGCACAATTTTTTGTTGTGAATAATTATCTTGACAATATTTGTGAAAGTGATGCATCTACAGTTGATGGAGTAAAACGCGACCCACAAAGAGTTAAAACTATATTACAATCATATGCAAGAAATATATCAACTAACGCCTCAGATAAGACAATAATAAATGATGTCCAAGCTAATTTTACAAATATTAGTCAACCCACATATTATTCTTATATTGATGCATTAAAAAGATTATTTGTTATAAATAATGTTCCTGCATGGAATCCAAATATAAGATCTGCTACAGCCATTAGATCCAGCTCAAAAAAAGGATTTATAGATCCATCTATTGCAGTAGCTTCATTAGGTCTGACTCCAGAAACTTTATTATATGATTTAAATACATTTGGATTTATATTTGAAAATTTATGTATAAGGGATTTAAGTGTTTATTCAAGTCCAATAGGTGGAACAATTTCATATTATAGAGATAGACACGGTCTTGAAGTAGATTGCGTATTACATTTAAAAGATGGAAGATATGCCCTTATTGAATTTAAATTAGGAGGTAATGGAATTGAAAAAGGTGCGAAAAATTTAATAAAACTGGATACATTGATAAAAAAGCATATAAGAGAAGATAAATTAAATATAAAAGAACCAAGTTTTTTAGCTATTGTTACAGGTGGAGAATTAGCTTATACAAGAAAAGATGGCATTAAAATATTACCAGTTGGTGTTTTAAGATAAAATGAGAATGTTAATTATTAGTTTTATCCATTCAATTTCAATATGGTTCCTAATTAAATAGAAAAGATAAATTTTTATTTATCAACTTTAAATTTTTTGAAAATTGTTCATTTTCTGTTCCATAGAAAGATAAATTATAATTTTTCATTTTGACTTTTTCTAAAATCTTTAAAACACGAAGTTTAAGCCATTTTTTATCAGTTTTCTTATTGATCCTCATTAGTTCATCAACTTCATATTCTTCAATTCCATCAATTATAAACAATCACTGTTTTCAATTGGGATCCGTTTAGTTGATCCTAAACTATTAAATTGTTGTAATTAATCGTGGTTAAATCGGCCGTGGTTAAATAAAGCAAGGAAGTTAAATAAGATGTTTTTCTAATTTTTTTCTAATGTCATCTGGGAGCGGTTTTGATTCTTGTTTAATGAAATCAAAATGAACACAAATAGCTTCTCCTTTAACTTTTAATTCATCATCTTGATAAGCTTCATGTCCAACAGTAAAAGAAGAATTTCCAATTTTTAATATAAACGTTCTTATCTCAACATCTTTTCCTAAATACATCTGTCCAACAAAGTCGTATGTCGTTCTTGCCATTATAAGCTTCCATTTCTCATGGCTTAAATCAAAATCAGGTGTAAAAATTTTAAAAATATCATTTCTACCAGTTTCAAACCAATCCGCTAAAACCGTGTTGGTTATATGCTTTAACCCGTCTACATCTCCGAATTTAGGTGTGATTTTTATTTTAAACATGTTTTATCACATTTTAACAATGATTTAACAAACGATGAACTCCTATCAAAAATTCTGTAGATGACTATTAGTTTCAACTTAAAAATATATAAAATTTACTACCCATCAAACAAATTAGCCCACTATAAAAATGTTTCATTCTATAGTGATCTCATCGTTCATTTCAATATTTTTTGTGATTATGGTGTCTTTTTTTAATTCCACTATATATTTTGCTGGTTTTTTGGGAACATAAATATCCCAAGCATTCAATGTTACCATTTCATAGATTCTATTCTTTTCGTCTATAAACAAAACATCTAATGAAGTTCTCATGAAAAACATGTGAATTGAAGACCTTAATGAACATTCACTTTTAGGAACTTTAATTATCAATCCTTTATTTATATTCTTCCTAAACGTTAATCCTTTAAGTCTTTTTAAATAGCTGTCTGCAATATCAACCTCAAAAATTTCTCTATTTTTAGTTTTATTAATCAACATCATATATTTATTATTATTATTTATTATGTTAATAATACTTTATTTATCATTAAAATATTAAAGACTTTTACTGTTAAAAATCAACGTTTTGCCATGGTTCATCAACGACTAAAATCAACCATCACGACCACTTAAAAGTTCTTGATTTTTCAGTGAAAAATATCATTAACCATTATTTGCGATTTTTTAATACTTATAGCCTATTTTAAAAATATATTAATTTATAATAGTTGTTATGTATAACGAGGCAATTTAATATAATATTTTATAAACTTGTTCATAAATTAATTCACTTCTTTTTAGAACTTCTATTGAAATTATAAATAGGAAGAAATAAATATAAAATATATGGTAATCAATATACAAGATAGTTTTAATTAAAAATCAATTGAAATAATATTTGAGTTTCTTTTATTAAATTCTATAGATTAATAAAACCTATAAGTAATAACTTTTATAAATTAAAATGATTTGATATTGTATCAATCTATTTTTTAGAAATATATGATTTTAGGTGACTTAAGACGTGTTAATAAGATACAGTACGATCTAACAGATGGTAACGTTGGACATTTAATTAACTACTAGGATCATGATAATATTTTAAAAATGAATATTTTAAAGATTTATGTGAGGATATTATGAGAAATATTGTTGTTGATAAATTAAATCAAACACCAATTGAAGAACTTGATATAGAAATTGTTGAAAGAAAAGGCATTGGACATCCAGACAGTATTAGTGATGGAATAGCTGAATCTGTAAGTAAAGCTCTTTGTAAAGAGTACATGGATAAGTTAGGTCAAGGAAAAGTTCTCCATCATAACACCGATGAAGTCCAAATAACCGCTGGAGAATCAAATCCTACATTTGGTGGTGGAGAAGTAATTAAACCTATTGATTTTTTATTAACTGGGAGAGGAGTTAGAGAATTCGATGGAAAAAAGTTTGCTATTGATAGAATAGCTATTGAAGCAGCTAAAGAATATTTAGATAAAAATCTTATTAACTTCAATGTTGAAACCGATGCGGTCGTAGAATGTAAAATAGGTGAAGGTTCTGGAGATTTAGTTGATGTTTTTAAAAGAAAAGGAGCTATTCTATCTAATGATACATCATTTGGAGTTGGTTATGCACCATTTTCAGAGGTAGAAAACATCTTACTTTCGACTGAAGAGTTGTTGAACTCTAAATCATTTAAAAAAGGTAAGTTCAAAGCAGTTGGAGAAGACATAAAAGTCATGGGTTTAAGAGAAAAAGATAAGATAACATTAACAATCGCTTGTGCTATGGTATCAAGTCATATCTTTGATGTAGAATCATATAAAGACATTAAAGCAAATTTAAGAGAAACAGTTTTTAATTTAGCGACTGAAAAAACTGATAGGGAAGTTGAAGTTTTTGTTAATACTGCAGATAAAGAAGATTCTATTAGTGCTGAAGGTTATTATTTGACGGTTACTGGAACTTCTGCTGAAATGGGAGACGATGGTTCTGTTGGTAGAGGAAATAGAGCTAATGGTTTAATAACTCCAAATAGACCTATGTCTATGGAAGCCACATCTGGAAAAAATCCTATTAATCATGTAGGTAAAATTTATAATATTTTATCTAATCAAATAGCCCACGATATTATTAACGAAGTTGAAGGAGTTAAACAAGCAAATATAATGATTTTAAGTCAAATTGGTAAAGCCATTGACCAGCCAAAAGCAGCTACAACACAGTTAATTTTAGATGATGATTATGAGATTGATAAGGTATCTAAAAAAGTTAATGGCATAGTTGATGAATGGTTGGATAACATAACATCCATAACTGAAGGTGTTGTTAAAGGTAAATACCGTACATTTTAATTTATCAAATTAAATTTAATATTTAATTAATTTATATGGTTTTATTTATTATATTGGCTTTATAAGTGTTTACTCATATTAGAAATATAAAATTTAATCACTATGATTCTTTTTTTTAATATTTAGAACAGACTTTTAAAACGAGAAATAAATTTCTCTAAATTATCTGCGATAATAGACGAGGAATAAATTCCCTTAAATTCACTTTGTGAATAACTGAGAGTAAAATTCTTCGTTTCTAAAATTAATCATTTGAGTTTCTCCAATTTCATATTTTTTGGAAATTCTTCTAAATTGCAAATAAATTTTCAACAATAAAAAAATTTAAAATAAAGAAGTTTTAATATTTTTGTTAAATTATTTTTTAAAATATTTTCTATTCTTTTATACAACATTTTTTTTATTATTAAATGAGTCGTGGCCAAAAATCAAATTTTTAAAGATTTTACTAAATTTAATTCCAATATTTACTCTTTAAATTTTATTTAATCCATTAATTTATCCATAATCATAAAAATATAGTTATAATAAAACTTTAAATTTTAATGTGATTTCAACGATTGAATTTAAAATAAAGAAATTCAAAATTTTAGTGAAACGACTTTTGGCCATGACTCTAAATATAATTATTTTTATTTAAAGTAGAATATTAAATCTTAAATGATGGTATATAAAGACTTTTCATTGAAAAATTTTTCATATTCCAATATAATTTTAAATCGTATCATAACAGGAGATTTCAATGCCAATAAAAAAAATTGAAAAATTATATGATCATGAGAAAATCGAGAAAAACATGAACTCCTTGTGGCAAAAAACAAATATCTACTCCAAAGTAAAAAATTTAAGGGAAAATGGGCCAATATACTCATTTTTAGATGGGCCACCCTATTGTAGTGGTGTAATACATTTAGGAACAGCTTGGAATAAAATTATAAAAGATAGTCATATTCGTTACAAAACTATGAATGGATTCAATATTCGTAGACAGCCTGGTTGGGATGCTCATGGATTACCTATTGAGCTTAAAGTTGAACAGCTATTAAATATTAAAAATAAACGTGAAATTGAAGAGGATTATGGAATCGCTAATTTTGTAAATAAATGTAGGGAGTTTGCACTTGAAAATAGAGACACCATGACAGAACAATTTAAAAGTCTCGGTGTTTGGTTAAATTGGGATAATCCATATATTACAATAGATCCGAAATATATTGAATCCGCATGGTGGACACTTAAAAAAGCCAATGAAAAAAATTTACTTATAAAAGATTTTAGAGTTATTAGTATCTGTCCAAGATGTGAAACTGCACTTGCTGCTACTGAAATTGATTATGAAACAGAAGAAGATCCATCTATTTTTGTTAAATTTCCACTGGAAGAAAATTACCTAAAAGACGGTGACCTTAATGAATATTTTTTAGTTTGGACAACAACACCATGGACTCTTCCAGCTAATTTAGCCGTTAGTTATCACCCTAAAGTTATTTATGCTTTTGTAAAGTATCAGGATGAGGTTCTGATTTTAGCTGAAAGTTTAGTTAAGGATATATTTAAAGACAAGGAATATGAAATTTTAAAAACTGTTAAAGGAAAAGAACTTCACGGACTAAGCTATATTCCACCACTTTTAGAAGAAGTTCCTAAACAATTAGAGTTTAAAAATGTCAAAGATTCTAATAGAGAATATATTAATTACTATAAAGCTTTACCTGGAAATCATGTCACCTTAACTGATGGTACTGGTTTAGTTCATACTGCACCAGGTCATGGCGTAGAAGATTTTGAATTAGGTAAAAAATATGACTTACCAATCTTCTCGCCTATTACCATTTCAGGAGTTTTCACTACAGATGGTGGTAAGTACAAGGGAAAATATGCGAAGGATGTTGACGAGGAAATAATTGAAGATTTAACCTCAAAAAAAAATATTTTATTTAAAAAAGAAAAGATTGAACATAGATATGGTCATTGCTGGAGATGTAATTCACCTATTCTTTATTCAGCCACAGAACAATGGTTTTTAAAAGTGAAGGATATAAAAGATAAAATGTTATCTGAACTTAATAATGTGGAATGGATTCCATCATGGGCTGGTGAAAGTAGATTTAGAGATTGGGTTGATAATGCAAGGGATTGGACTATTTCCCGTCAAAGATATTGGGGCATTCCAATACCAGTATGGGTTTGTAAAAATTGTGGAGAAATTAAAGTTGTTGGTTCTTTAGATGAATTAAAAGAAAACTCAACAGGCGAAATAACCGTTGATGATTATGATATTCTTCATAGGCCTCACGTTGATGAAGTTAGATTTAAGTGTGATAAATCGGGTTGTGAAGGATTAATGAATAGAATTCCGGATGTTCTTGATGTTTGGATCGATTCTGGTGTAGCTGGATGGGCATCATTGTACTATCCATCAGAAAAAGAGGAATTTGAGAAATGGTATCCCTATGATTTTATTACCGAAGGTCATGATCAAACAAGAGGTTGGTTTTATTCACAACTCGGAACTGGGATCATTGCAATGGACAAGGTTCCATATAAAAAGGTTTTAGTACATGGATTTGTTTTAGATGAAGATGGGAAGAAGATGAGTAAATCCTTAGGTAATGTTGTAAGTCCAGAAGAAGTCATAGAAGAATATGGGGCGGATATTCTAAGATTCTATCTTTTATGGGCATCTAAACCATGGGATGATTTAAAATTTGTATGGGACGAGTTGAATAATATAAAAAAGATGTTCAACATACTATGGAATATTTATCTGTTTTCAACAACTTACATGTCTTTAGATAATTTCAATCCCAATGAAACTAATCTTAAATTCAGAGCAGAAGATAAATGGATTATATCTAAAGCAAATTCACTTTTAAAAAAAGTGAGTGAAGACATGGAACAATTGTTCTTCCATAAAGCAACAAGAAGAATCAATAAATTCATATTGGATGATTTAAGTAGATGGTACGTCAGATTAATTAGAGGAAGAACATGGGTTGAAAAAGATGACCCAGATAAGTTAGGAGCATATTACAGCTTATACACAGCTTTAAATTTATTAACAAAAGCAATTTCACCCATTACACCATACATATCCGAAGAAATCTATCAAAACTTGGTTGTAAATGTTAAAAATGATTTCAAAGAAAGTATTCACATGGAGGATTGGAAGTACTCCGATGAAGATATCGACACCAATTTAGAAGAAAATATGGACGTTGTAAGAAGTATTATCGAAGCCAGTGCCAGAGGGCGGGATATCGCCAAATATAAACTAAGATGGCCCACTAAAGAAATGACAATCATATCTCAAGATGAAAAGGTAATAAATGCTGCAAACAATCTTCAAGATATAATTAAAGACCATGCTAACACTAAAAAGGTTATTTGCCTATCAAAATTTCCAAACCTTAAATATATATCTAAACCCAATTTAAAAACGCTGGGTCCTAGGCTTAGACAGGATATTAAAGTCGTCAACAAATTTTTAGAAAATATTGAATCATCTAAACTTAGACAAGCCTTAGAAAATAATGATAAAATTACTATTAACGATGAAAGTGTGACAACGTCCAATGATAAAATTATAGAGTTATCTAAAGAAGACATTTTATTTGAAACTGTGGTTCCCGATAATGTGGTTGGTATGGAATTTGAAGGAGGGACTGTATTTATAAATACTGAAATTACAGACCAAATACTATCAGAGGCGATGGCTCGTGAACTTATAAGACGTGTCCAAGATATGCGTAAAGATATGGATTTGGATATTGAAGACGATATTTCAGTATATATAAAATC
>JAITEE010000001.1 GCA_031282205.1 Candidatus Methanovirga aequatorialis
TAAAAATAATAAAAATTTATTATAATTTCCAATATTTATTTAAATGATGAAATATTTGGATGATAAAAATTTAATTTTGCAATTTACTACAACACTAAAATATCGAAATAATTAAATTGTCATGACACTATCTTCCTCTATGAAGATCTACTGGACTACTTCGTTAAGGTGAAATTTGGAGGTTAATCTATGGAAATAACATACGTTCATATTTTATCGGTTTGGCAACGTGCATCACCTGGTTTTTTATGGATAAGTCCTTCATTACAAGGTTTGGAGATTTTATCGATCAAAAGACTCTGGTAGCGTTAACATCTTCTTTTTTATTATATCTTTGTGTAATTGTGTAGTTTGGGTGTTGTACTGTATTGAAAATGGACTTTGCAATGATAATACCCAACGTTATGGGTATTTTAATATTATCTTGAATGATTTTGTTGATTTATAAGTACAAGCCACATGGGAAATGTTGAACAACTCTTAGATCAAAACGAGTAACTAATTTTTTTAAATATCTGAATGATGTAAAAAAGAAAAAAACTAAAAAAGTCATGTTCGATTAGCCTTCTCTTTTAAACTACAGTACTCTAAAAATTTAGAAGTTTTGGCTATAATTTGTCGTATATTATATCATCAGGATCGTTGTCTTTTATGGTTAAGTTTTCTAAATTATAAAAATCTCCACGAAGAAATATTACTCCAACATCATCAATTCTCTCATCGAATGGAAGAACAGAGTTCTTTGAAAATCTAGTGTTGACTATTTCTCCATAATAGCTTAAATCTGAATAAATTGCAGAACCAGAGTTATATGCTCTATTGTTTATAAATTCAGAATTGTAAACCTTAAACCTGTCTCCATAGTAGTTATATATTGCTCCACCATTAAAACTTGCAACGTTATCGATAAAGGTGGACTGATCAATTGACATGTTTTTAGATACTTCATTAACTATTGCTCCTCCACAAGAACAAGATCCTAATCCTTTGTTGTTAATAAAATTTGAGTTTAAGACTGTGAAGCTTCCAGTTGAATAGTAATTATATATTGCTCCAGCACCAGATCCTTGATTGTTGGTGAAATTACAATTTACTACAGTAAAATTGGCACCATCGTTGTATATTGCTCCAGCACCATATCTTGCTTGATTATCACCAAATTCACAGTTGATAATTTTTAGATTGTCTGATAGAGAATTATAAATAGCTCCACCAACATCATTTGCACTGTTGTTAACAAATTTACAAGAAATTATACTAAGATTATGACCTTCGTTATAAATTCCAGCACCATCATAACCATGAGCATTGACCATCGTAATGTTGATCAAAGTTAAACTTCCACTTTCTTCTATATGGAAAATATTATTCTTTTTTTCACCATCAAGAACAGCACCACTTCCTTCAATAGCTATTTTTTTATCAATTCTTAAGTTGGTGAAGTTTTCACCGTTGTAGATTCCAGGTAGTACGTGTATGGTATCTCCATCGACTGTTTGATTAATCGCTGAAGCTAATCCACCTTCACTATATTTATCAACGTTAATAGTCGTAGCGTTTAAGTTGGACATAGAAATACACACTATAGTGACCATTAACATTGCACAAAAAATTTTCTTCATTTTATCACCTTTAAGCTTTTTTTGAGATGAGTTTTATAAGATATTCCTTTCAATATTCTATTATTCAATGTTGAGTTGTCGAATGTAATTGTTAACTAATATCTTACTCCTTCCATCTCATATTTTATACTGACGTTAGCTATTATATACTTTTATTAATTTTTTTCAATATTTTTTAAATTAAACAATTTTTTAAAAGTTAACATAATTTTTAGGTCTAAACTTAAAATTTTCAATCGAATTAACTTGTATTTAAACTTTTAGGATCTAAAATTGGAAGCTTATATAAAATGATTTGAATTTATTTTAAAGTTAGGAAAAAAATCTTTGATTTCTTCGTTGAACCTGTTCAATTAGAAAAAAACTTATTTTTTTCTTTAATTAAAATTTATTTGGACAAGAAATTAACGAAGAAATATATGCAATCTGTAAAGCGGACATGCTGATGAAAGGGGATAAAGCAGAAATTAAAGGACCAGCAAGCACACTATCACAAGACAAGCTTCCTAAGGATAAATTCGATTACATGATCAGCAATCCCCCCTATGGAAGAAAATGGGAATCAGACAAAGATGCAATATTAAAAAAAGCAGAATTAGGTTTTGATTGGAGATTTGGGGCAGGAACACCAAGAATCAATGACAGACAGCTATTGTTCTTACAACACATGATCAACAAAATGAAGACAAATGAAAGATCAAGAATAGCCGTTATAAATGGTTCACCACTATTTACAGGAGATGCAGGTTCAGGAGAAAGTAACATAAGAAAATGGATAATAGAAAACGATTACTTGGAAGCTATTGTAGGTCTACCAGAACAGCTATTCTACAACACAGGAATAAAAACAGAGAAAGGCAAGGGAAAATACAACTAATAGACGTAACAAACCAGTTCCAGAAAATGAGAAAAAGTTTAGGCAATAAAAGACACGAACTAAAAAAAAGAAAACATAGTGGGCATAATAAATCTGTTTAATACACTAAAAGATGCTCACTAAAAGATGCTGACGACGTTAAAATATTCGACAACGAGGACTTTGGATAAACAAAGGTCATGGTGGAAAGACCCCAACAATTAAACTTCAAGGTGGATGAGGGAAGATTAGAGAATTTATATTCAATTCCAGTATTTAACAAACTTTCCCAAAGCATAAAAAACAATCCGCAGGAAAAAGAAAATGGAATACAGTTACAGAATAAGATAATTCAGTCTCTAAAGAACATTCC
Organism: Candidatus Methanovirga aequatorialis; assembly: GCA_031282205.1. Classification (GTDB taxonomy): domain Archaea; phylum Methanobacteriota; class Methanobacteria; order Methanobacteriales; family Methanobacteriaceae; genus Methanovirga; species Methanovirga aequatorialis. The sequence continues at coordinate 2,852 of JAITEE010000001.1, forward strand.
AAACAACTTAATAAAGAGTTACAATGAATTTGACAAGTTGGTCTCAGATGAATTAGGAAGTTTTGACATATCTCCATCGTTTAAAAGAAATATAATTGAAAAACTATCCGAACATGACAACACGGCGGAGTACGTTAAAGACAGTGAAGAGATAAATTTCACAAGATATTTTTATAAATACACTCCACCAAGACCTTTAAAAGAAATAGAACATGATATAAAAAGATTACAGCTGAAATTCAAGACCTAATAGGTGAAGATTTTAATTAAAAATATTACCTTTGAAATGCTCTATCTAATCGTTTATAAGCAATAGAATAAAAAATTATTTTCAAATAAAATTTTAATTACTCGAGATTTGATTGATTCAAAGTTAAGTAAAGAAATGTAAATTGCAAAGATGGACTTGATTAAATGGAAAATGAGTTAACTGAAACATTGTTATATGAGGGATTTGAAGGTGCCACATCTATTAAAGTTATTGTTGGTGATGAAACAATTTGGGCTAATCTAAATCAGATATCATTGCTATTTGGAAGGGATAAATCGGTTATTTCAAGACATATAAAAAATATCTTTGAAGACGAGGAGCTATATGAAAATTCAACTGTTTCAAAAATTGCAACGGTTCAAAATGAAGGTAGGAGAAAGGTTGAAAGGGATGTAAAATTTTATAATTTAGATATGATTATTTCAGTTAGTTATAGAGTAAACTCTAAACAAGCAACAGACTTTAGAATATGGGTCACTAATGTTTTAAAGGAATATGTTATTAAAGGCTATGTCTTAGACAAAGAATTATGATTACAATCCAAAAGCTAACATATCACAGGAGTTCTTTAAGAAGGTTCAAAATAAACTCCACTTCGCAGTTTCAAAAAACTGTACCAGAGATAATATCTAAAAGAGTAAATTCTCAAAAAGATTACATTTCTAATCAGATTTTATTTTTAAGGTAAATAGGGTGTTAGATTTTCATGAAAAAATAAAGAATGTAGACCCATTATTTAACATGTTTCCATGATCATGAACTCTTAGATTCTAAAAGTACAAAATCTTAACAAACTATTATAAAATT
>JAITEE010000043.1 GCA_031282205.1 Candidatus Methanovirga aequatorialis
GAGTCGTGGCCAAAAATCAAATTTTTAAAGATTTTGCTAAATTTAATTTCAATTATTTACTCTTTAAATTTTATTTACTCCATGAATTTATCCTAATTATAAGAATATAGTTATAATAAAACTTTAAATTAAATTTTAATGTGATTCCAACGATTAAATTTAAAATAAAGAAATTCAAAATTTTAGTGAAACGACTTTTGGCCACGACTCAAAGTACTAAAAAAAAATCTACTATATAAATCTTTCTTTTTATTTCTTAAAGTAAAGTTTATTTATATACAAAAAATTAAAATAATAATCATATTGGATTATGTAAATCAATATCCGATAATAAAATGAGGTGACACATTTGAGCGAAAAAATAGTTATATCCCCCACATCAAGACAAGAAGGACATGCTGAGCTTGTTATGGAAGTCAATGATGAAGGGATAGTTACCAAAGGAAGATATTTCAGTATCACTCCTGTAAGAGGTCTAGAAAAAATGGTTACAGGGAAAGCTCCTGAGACAGCTCCTGTTTTCTGTCAGAGAATCTGTGGTGTTTGTCCAGTTCCGCATACCTTAGCTTCTGTTGAAGCGGTGGACGATTCTTTAGATGTCGACCTTCCTAAAGCTGCAAAGTTATTAAGAGAACTTACTTTATCCGCAAGTAATCTTAACAGCCATGCTATACATCATTTCTTAATAGCCACAGATATCGTGCCCGATGAGTTATTTGCTACCGCTGTTAACAGTGTTGGTGAAATAAGAAAAACTGCACAATATGTTGTAGATATGGTAGCGGGTGAAGGTATTCACCCATCTGATGTAAGAGTTGGAGGAATGGCAAGAAATATTTCTGAACTCGCAAGAAGAAAGTTATACACAAGATTAAAAGCTTTATTACCTAAAGTCAATGCTCATGTTGATTTAATCTTAGAATTAGTTGAAAAAAAAGGATTCCCTAAAGGTTTAGGTGTCGTTAATCAGCCACTATTTGCAAGTGCGAATATCTATGGTGATAGGGACTTCTTTGACTTAGACAGATTTACTGAAATAATGCCTGAAAGTTGGTATGATGATCCTGAAATAGGTAAACGTGCTTGTACAACAATTCCATTATTTGATGGAGTTAATGTTGAAGCAGGACCAAGAGCAAGAGCTGCTAAATTCAGAGGATTCACAGAAAAAGGTGTTATTGCACAACATGTATCAAGAGCTTTAGAAATGAAAACATATCTATCAAGAGCCATTGAAATTTTAGATGAGTTAGACACTTCTGCTCCTACTTTAGCTGATGTGGATCTAAGAGGCACAAATAAATTAGGTATTGGTGCTATTGAAGCTCCAAGAGGGCTTGATGTACATTTAGCACAAGTTGTTGATGGTAAAGTCGGATTTTATAGTGCTTTAGTACCCACCACTTGGAACATTCCAACTATGGGTCCAGCAACTGAAGGTTTCCATCACGAATGGGGAGCTCATGTTATCAGAGCTTACGATCCTTGTTTATCCTGTGCGACCCATGTAATGGTAGTTGACGATGAGGACAAAAATGTTGTTAAAGATGAAATGGTAAGAATATAAGTTAATTTTAAGGGAATAAAATGCCATATAATGTAGAGACATTGGTTGTAGGATGTGGAAACGTTCTTTTCAAAGATGATGGTTTTGGTCCATGTGTAATTAATAAATTAGAAGATCATTTTGTTGATAAAAGCATGCCAGATGAAACTATGTTTGTTGACGCTGGTACTGGAGCAACACATTTTATTTTTACTCTTCCAGACGAAAAATGGAAAAAATTAATCGTCGTTGACGTTGTTGAATTCAATGCAGAACCAGGAACGGTTAAAAAGTTTTCTCCATATGATATGCCAAAAGGAACATATCAAAATGCACACACATGGCCCGTAGAAGAACCGTTGCATGAATTAGCCAAAAATATAGAAGTCGTTATCATTGGTTGCAAACCAAAAGAGATCTCTGCACCAGATGTTGAAATGGGTTTAACAAAACCTGTTGAAAAGGCAATTCCCAAAGCCATTAATATGATTTTAAAAGAAATAGGGGTTTAGCAATGTTTGAAAAATTAAAAAGATTTCTAGGTTTTGGAAGCAAATCAAAAGTAGAAGAAAACCCAAAAGTAGAAGCTAAACCAAATGATGAGCCAGAAAAAGAAAAATCTCAACAGGAGGTTGAAAAAGTGGCTGAAAAACCAAGATTAGGGTACTTTCACTTAAGTGGATGTACTGGAGACATAATGTCATTAAGTGAAAACTATGACATTCTCGCAGAAATACTTACAAATATGGTAGATGTAGTTTATGGTCAAACTTTAGTAGATGTTTGGTGGGATGATAAAAATCCAATGCCTGAAATGGACTTGGCTCTTGTAGAAGGATCAGTCTGCTTACAAGATGAACATAGTCTAAAAGAACTTTATGAATTGAGAAAACAGGCAAAATTAGTCTGTGCCTTTGGATCTTGTGCTAAAAATGGATGTTTTACAAGGTTCTGTAGAGGTGGACAACAAGCTCAACCTAAACATGAATCCTTTGTGCCAATTTCCGATTTAGTAAAAGTTGATCTTACACTTCCAGGTTGCCCAGCTTCTCCAGAAATAATTGCAAAATCTGTTGTTGCTTTAATCAGTGGAGATATGGATTATTTACAGCCAATGATGGATTTAGCTGCGTGTTCATTAAACTGTGGTTGTGACCTACAAACGACCGTGATTAACAAAGCATTATGTACTGGTTGTGGAACTTGTGCAATGGCATGTCCAACAAGAGCTCTCACAATGAATCAAGGTAGACCTGAATGTAATAAAAACAGATGTATAAAATGTGGTAGCTGTTCTATTCACTGCCCACGTACTTGGTTCCCTGAAGATCGTATAAAACAGGATTTAGGGCTATAGGAGGAATAAATATGGTATTAGGTACTTATAAAGATGCAATATGTGCAAGAGCTACCGACAAAGCAATTCAAAAAGTATCTCAAGATGGTGGAATAGTAACAGCACTGTTGTCATACGCATTAGATGAAAAGATCATTGAAGGTGCCGTTGTTGCAGGACCTACAAAGGAAATGTTCAAACCAGAACCACACGTCGCTTTAACATCCGATGAAATTATCTCTGCCGCAGGAACCAAATATACATTTTCACCAAATGTATGGGCACTAAAACTTGCAGTAAGGCAATATGGTCTTGAAAAAGTAGGAACCGTGGCAATTCCATGTCAATTAATGGGAATAAGAAAAATGCAATCATATCCGTTCTCAACAAGATTCTTAGCGGATAAGATTAAGTTAGTCGTTGGTATTTTCTGTATGGAAAACTTCCCATATGCATCACTTGAGACTTTTATCAACGAAAAAATGCACTCTTCTATGGATATGACCTTAAAAATGGATATCGGAAAAGGAAAATTCTGGACGTACACTGACGAAGAAGAAATTTCAATTCCATTAAAAGAGACTCATGGATATGAGCAGGCAGGTTGTAATATATGTAAAGATTACACTGCCGAATTAGCTGATGTTTCAACTGGATCCGTTGGTAGTCCTGACGGATGGTCCACAGTCTTATCAAGAACTGAAAATGGAAGTTCAATATTCACTAAAGCAGTTGAAGCAGGTGTTATTGAAACCAAACCAATGGATAGTGTAAAGCCAGGACTAGGCATATTAGAAAAACTTTCTGACGGTAAAAAAACAAAAGCTACAGATGAAATTAAAAAGAGAGTTGAAATGGGACTACCTGTTCCGTTTTAGTGATAAAGATATTCTATTTTAATTCTATCTTTTTAAATTCATTTTTTTTCTATTTTTTCTATACTTCAAGAATTTATAATTTCTTATACGTATCATCTCCATTTAATAATCGTTTAACTGCAAAATGTTTTTTTAATATTTATTAATACTTTTTAATAATAAAATAATATTATGATCCTGTTTTAATTCCTTTACTTCTCGCTTTTAAATTGAGAAAAGATATCTGCAGAGAAAAGAGATCTGCAATTTTTCTAAGTTATCTTCGATTTTCTTTTCTGAACTTGGTCAATTGGAAAGTGAAGTTTTGTTTAATTTTAAATATATTTATAGTGATAATGGTAGTGTTTATCAATTATTATAGTGATAATTGTAATGTTTATCAATTATTAGTTTAATTATTTTTTATAAAAATTCTTTAAATTAAATTTAAGTAGATTATATTGGATATTGACATTTTATAAATTGATAAACTTTTCAAAGATGACTATAAAATTTAGAAAAGATTATTCGTTATTGAAAATTTATTTTCAATTAGAAGAACTTATTTTTCGTTGATTTTAACCGTTTATTAATATAACAACAGTTTTAATTTATTATTTTTGATTTGACTTATATAGCACCTTTATTTTTATCTATAAATTATTTTTAATTATTAAACGATTAAAATTTAAAATTTGACAAATCGAAATGTACAACATCGTATCCAACAATCTGATAAACTTAATCTGATTAAAGAATATTATATCATCAAACTATTTTTTTTCATTGTTTCATTAAACCACCAACTATTTATATAACAACGTTCATTAAATAACAATTGTTATAATTTAGTAGCATTAAAATAATATAAAATATCGACAATACAAAAATTCCTAATATTAACGATTGGTAGAAAAGCGTAACGTAGTGCGATTTAATTATAAAAAGGTGAAGTTAAATGGTATTAGTTGTTGGAACTGGAGTAGGTGGAGCAATAATAGCTATGGAACTTGCAAAATCTAATATTCCAGTTACCATTATCGAAAAAGGTCCTTTTGCTGATGTAAAAGATTCTTATAAATATTATGATGAAATAAATGGTTATTTAGATCTCTCTAAAACAACTTGTGTAGGAGGATCAAGTGTAGTCGCAGCTGGAAATGGTGTTAGACTTCTTGAAAAAGAATTAAAACGGTACAATATAGATATATCAACTGAATTAGATGAAGTAGAAGAATTGATTGGTGTTCATCAGTTAGATGACAGCCACTTTGGAGAAGGTACCAAAAAATTCATGGATGCCGCTAAATCAATAGGATTATCCGTGATAAAAATGCCCAAGTTCATTAGAGAAGAGGATTGTATTCAGTGTGGAAGATGTGCATGGGGATGTCCCAATGATGCAAAATGGACATCTCAAGACTTTATTAAAATAGCCATTGAAAACGGTGCAGAATTAATAAGTAAATCAGAAGTAACAGATATTTTAACAGAAAATAAAGTAGTTAAAGGCGTTAAAATTAAATTTTCAGATAACTCTACAAAAACTATAGAATCAGACATCGTTGTTTTATCAGCAGGAGCAATTAACTCTGCTATTATCCTCCAAAGATTAGGTTTAAAAGCTGGTGAAAAGCTATTCATGGACCCATTTGTTACTGTTGGAGGAGTTTTAAAAAATATAAATTACAGCAACGAAGTTACAATGAACGCTCTGATTAAAGGTAAAAATTTTGTTCTAGCACCTCATTACTCTGTTATAATTAATCAAAATTTAAACGACGATAACATTAAAAAAGAAGATATTCTGAGTATAATGATTAAAATTCCCGATGATAATCATGGTAAAATCGTGAATGGAAAAGTGATTAAAGAAAACACAATAAAAGACATTAGATTCATTGCAGAAGGAGCTGCAACAGCTGGAGCTATTTTAGTAGAGGCAGGTGTAGACCCAAACACAATCACTTCAACCCATCTAAGAGGAGCTCATCCAGGAGGAACAGCATCTATTGGAGATATAGTCGATAACAATCTCAAAACAAAATATGAAGGACTTTATGTTTCTGATGCGAGTGTGATTCCTGAAGCACCAGGAGCTCCACCGATAATAGCTATTTTAGCGTTATCTAAAAGGTTATCCAAACATCTAATCGATAAGCTTTCAAATTAATAACAACGTCTTATTTGGTGGTGATATAACAGCCCTCTTTTTCTACAACGACCGTGTGTTCTTTTTGTGCTACACATGCCCCACTTTTTTCTCTTAATGTATGATATGGATAAATAACCATCGCATCAGATAACTCTTTTATGGCAGTATTAAGTCTATTAATACTAAACTCATCTGTTAACCATCTAAATGAAAAGGGTAAATATGGATAATTTTTTTTGATATGACTTAAAACCTTTCTTGTGTATGGAAGTCTGAAAGGTCTATTTTTTAAAAATTTAAAGATGTTTACTTTAGGCGTATCTACAACGTAGCCTACCCCATCCGTCACAAAAGGTTCAATAGCTAGGACATCTCCTTCTTTTAATTTTTCAGTATTATTATCTTTAACATTTGGAATTGATAATCCAGAATGTAAATCCCATTGATCTAAACTATGGCCTGCAAGATTTCGAATAGGGCTGAATCCTAAATCAGTGATTGTTTTTTCAACTTCTCTACCAATATATCCAATTTCCACACCTGCTTTAACTACACTAATGGCCGTTTCTAAGGCAGCAGCAGAAGTTTCTATCAAATCTTCGTTTTTAACTATTTCATCATCAGTTAAATTATTGTCCCCCTTTGTTAATACTGTAACCGCAGAATCAGCAATATATCCATTTATTTCAGCTCCCAAATCTAATTTAACTAAATCTCCACCTTTTATAATATTTTCATCATTTGGTGGAGAGGTGTAATGAGCCGTTATTTCATTTACAGAAACGTTACATGGAAAAGCTATTCCTCCACCTTCTTTAACTATTTCGTTTTCAACAAATTCAACCAAGTCTATAATAGCTAAATCGTCTTTTATTAATTCTGATGCTTCATTTCTAACTTTTGAAACAATTTTTCCTGCTTTTTCATACGATCCAATCATTTTTCTCTTCCAATAGATTAATCTAAATTCTATTAATATAAATATCATACCGCTCTTGTATACATATCATTACAAAGTTTATATATAATATGAGACATATATTGTATTATGACTTCTAAAATTTTAAATCATGTCAATATGTTACCATCTGAAGAAACTTGTATAAATATGTTTCGTGAAATTAGATGGTCTCTTGGAGTTTATTGCCCAAAATGTAAAAGCTATGAAATTCATAACCGTGGATCACCTTTTAAAACAAGACATTACTCTTGTAAAAAGTGTGGTTTGAACTTTAGTGATTACACAGGAACTATCTTCCATAAAACTAAAGTCCCAATGAATGTAATCTTTTATATTTTATTTAATTTACCTTTTAAAAGTGTAAATATGATATCTAAAGAATTACCATACACTCGAAAAACCATTACACGAATTGCAAATTTAATAAGAGATAATCTTGAAAAAAACTGCCTTCCTGTGAAATTAACTGGAGATATTGAGTTTGACGAAATGTATATTCCTGCTGTAAAATAATGAGTTAAAAAAAACTCCAATTTGAAGATCCTCCAAGAAAAAGAGGATTAAAATTAAGAGGAAGAGGTACTTATGACAAAGATAAGTCTCCCATTGTATCAATAGTTTCTAGAGATACTGGAAAAGTTATTTTTATAGTAGTTCACAATCTTTCAAAAGAATTAATTTTTGAAAACTGTGAAAGTCCAGTACGAGTTTTTTTTTCAGTATGATTATACGATATATAATAATTTAGAAAATCATGAAATGGTAACTTACCATAAAGTAGTAAATCATTCACAAAAAGAATATGCGAATGATAATATTCATAATAATAATTTTAAGAATAGGAATTCTTTATTAAGACTATTTTTTGAGATTTTTAGAGGAGTTTCTAAAAAGAATCTCAATAAGTATGTAAAAATTAAAGAATTTTTCCTTAATCTTAAATTAGACTTCTATGAAGAATTTTTCAAGATGATGCTATCTTGTAATGATAAGTATACATGAGCAAAAAGATAAATATTGTTGAAAAGAAGATAAATATTGTTGAAGAGAATTTATAAGCCTTCATCGATTTTTTTTTAACAAAAAATTCAAAGATCTTATTTTTTTAAAAAAAGAAAATAAAAATAAAATATTACAAATATTGAAAGTGTAGTTATAAAAATTGTTATTTTTAAAAATGAATCGATAAAAAAAACTATTTTATAATAATATTTATTATAGTCCTTATCAAAAAGTTTATAAGTAATACTTTTCATATATTTAATTAGTATATGGAGTTTGTATTATGGTCAACATGGTTCAAAAGAAAATTAAAAATCATCTTTCTGATAG
>JAITEE010000124.1 GCA_031282205.1 Candidatus Methanovirga aequatorialis
TCTTATTAATATCATAAATACAATTTAATAAACTTTAAAAACATTAAATAATCCAATTTAACGTTTAAATTTCATTTTAAAGCTTTTTAATGAGAATTATTTTTTGCATGTTCAGCAAAGCTTACTTATTCATTTATTAATCATATTAAAACTTAAAATTAAGTATTTTTAGTTTAAAATCTAATATAAAAATGTACTTTTAGAAAGTAAGATATTTACAAACTTAAAACATGGCAGAAAAGGTTCGACAATGCTTCGATTTTTGCTCAAAATCTAACACCCTATTCATTATATATCTTAAAAGTTATAATGAATCCATTCGATTACTCGCTCATCACCGTTAGTGTTATATGGTTCAAACAATAATCACTATTTAGAACAAACTTTTAAAAAAAGTTTGATCAAAACCTTTATTTTAAAAAAGACGTTGCCTAGTAATTCGATGTTATCAGTTTTTTAAATTTTCAGGTACTATTTAAATTTCTTTAATTTTAAAAATAAACATTAATTAAATCATAATAATATAAACAATCAATTTATAATAGTTTAATTTTAAATTTAAAGAGTTGAAAATTTTGCTAAAATGAACTGTTGGACAACCTCAAAATATGCAACAACATTTAAATAAGAAAATTTTACTGTCATAAAAAATATTATTCTATCCACTCTCCCGATATTTAATCAGATAAATAAACTAAAGTGATGATTACCCATGACGAATGAAAAAATAATTGCAGAAATTTATGAAACCTTAAAAAACCGAAGAGATTTCCCAATTAAGTCTTACACATCAAAATTAATGAAAGACACAGATAAATTAGCAGAAGATAAAATATTAGAAAAAATAGGTGAAGAGGCAGCGGAAGTCATAATAGCATCAAAAAATAATGAAAACCTAATTGAAGAATCAGTGGACTTAATTTTCCATAACTTAATTCTTTTAGTCTATAAAGGAATTGAATTAGAAGATCTTTTAAATGAATTCAAAAAAAGAAGAAGATAAACAGTTAAAATAACCAAAAAAATCGGTGATAATAGTTATTATAGCTTAATGAAAACGTTGTTGGATATTTCCCGTGTTATTTCTATTTCGTGTCCATTCGCTTTAATTTTAATAAGTTGTTCATCCACTCTGTTTTCAACTTGAATTTTAGTTCCAATAGCTATTCCCAAACTTAGAAGTTTGGGGAGGATGGTCGAGTTACCTCCTCGAATAAATGATACCTCTCCCTTCTCATCTTCTGATAGCCCAGAAATTGGAACCAAGTTATGATCTCTGATACCGATCTCACTAATCTCCTCATTGTTTTGACACTCCTCACAGTTATCAAAATCATAGTCACAAGCTGGGATAAGTTTATCATCAGGGCAGATATCTGGATGTTCCAATATTAAGCACATTGCTCTTTCAGCCTCATCCGAAAAGCTATGTTCCATTTTACATGCTTGATCATGAATATTTTTATCCGTGATATTTAAAACATTTGATAAAAATTTTTCAAGAATTCTATGTTTTCTTGTTATTTTTTCTCCAATCTTTAAACCTTTATCAGTTAGAATAGCTCCTTTATAAGGCTCATAATCAATATATCCCTTCGCATCCAACTTTTTAAACATTCCTGTAACACTACTAGGAGCTATTCCCAGCACCTTTGAGATTTTAGTTGTAGAAACATGTTTATCCTTATTCCCATAACGATATAAAGATTCCAAGTACTCTTCAATATTTTCACTTAATCTATCCATCAACCCACCTGTTCGAGAGTTCTAAAATAATAACGTCGTTGATAAGATACTTCTCACCAATATTTAGAAAATTTTCAAATGTATGAATGAATTTAAAAAAAATAGAGTTATAAAAAATAACGTTTAATATAAACTTAATCCATTGACATACTCTCCGACTAATCCATTGACATACTCTCCGACTGAAAATTCTAAAAAATCAGTCAGAGATTCTTGCTCTCTAATACAATTCAGTATTAAGCTACAGTTTCTTGCTTAGATAGCTCCAACGAACCATAGTAGCACAAGCTTAGAATTCCTGCATATCCTGCAGTACATTATTAAATTAAGCTACATTTAGATATTATCATGGGGTAGTAGCATCTCCATCTTAAATCTTTTTTATCCTCTTTTAATTCTGTTTTCCAGTGCTGAGCTTGGTTTTTGCATACACAGTTGAAACTAAGAATTGATACTTGAAATTCATCTATGACTGAAACAATTCAGATTCTCAGTCATAGTATTCGTTCAAATCTATGATAAAAAATTTGAATTTTGCTTGACTAAAAATAAAATCAAATATATCTTCTTTTATGCATTAATACGTTGTTGACGTTATTATATAAATGTTTGCATAGAGCGGTTTATACAGGTTGTTAGATTAAAATTTGTACTAGTATACTACTTCTTCACTCATGACTCTGATATATGTAGCATAGATTTATATGGTGGTAGTACACCACCTGACGTAGTATCTTAATTAATTCTTCCTGTTTCTTATTGAATTTAAAACATCTAATTCATCCTGCATGGCGGTTCTTCTCGGATGGTTTTCTCTGAAATAATCAAAAACTTCATCTGCAAATTCATTGTTACCAGATTTATAGAACTCTCCAAGTTTGTTAACAAAATCTTTATATTTACCTCTACTGTTTGCGGATTCACCATATCGAATTAAAAAATCCCGCCAGAAACGGCAGATCTCATCACCATAAATTTTATTCAAATCTTCACCAAATTTAAGTATGTTCATTGGATTTTTTTGAACTTCTCTCCATAACAATCCCCATTCTTTCTCATTCCTTAAAACATCTCCATACAAAAGTATATTGGAGTTATCTATCAGCATATTATTTAACTCATCATATTTTTCATCTAAAATACCTAATTTTTCATATAATTTCTTTAAAATTGGATAATATTCAGCCTTTCCATTTTTAAGCAGATGATTTGAGATTTCAATTTGTTTTTCGATCATACCTAAGGATTTATAAAGTTTGTTCAATAACTTGAGCCATTTAAAATTGGATAAATGACTTTTATCTTTGGTTATATTGTCTAAACATAACTTTTCAGCGAATTCAAAATCTTTTTTGTTGATCGCATCTTTAAAAGCTATTTTAGCAGATTCTTCAACTTCAAGATGTTTCATTTTAAATTCATAAGCCTTATCTTTTCCTTCAAGACTTTCAACAATGTTGGATTTAATAATTTGATTTTCAGAATGGTAGTATTTCCTACTATCATGATCATCTAAAATCTCATAAATTTCGTTTTTATTATCTTCATTAACAAATTTTATCACTTCATTAATGAAATTATAGTTCCAATCATCTAAACAGTAACCTTCAAGAGATTTTTTAATTAGAATATTGAAAACTTCTTCTTTTTGAGGTGTGGTTCCATACCGACTGATCAAGTTACAAGATTTACTTAAGACTTCAAATGAATCACTTGCTAATGATTCTAAAGAAAATCCTTCAAAATTAAAATCTAAAAGATCATTAACTGCATCAATAACTTCAATGGAAACATAGAAACCAACAAGGCATCTATCCTTATTTAAATATCTTCCAGATTTCTGTAAAATGTCATTTAATTTATCACAATAATCGTTTACTCCATCTTGATAGTAAAAAGGATGATTATCAAAAGTTACGTAGGTGGCTGGGTCCACAATTTTTTTAATGTCTCCAATAAGAAATTTTATTTCTTCATCGACGTTAGGTTTTATTAAGAATCTGTGCAGTTCCTTTTCAAAATCATTATTTTTATCTATGTAATAACTTAAAAATTCTATTAAATCCTTTTTTGAGCTGTTTTTTATTAAATTTAAAAGGGAAAGTTCATTTTTCCCATTATTCAATGATTTAGAACTTGTAGTTTTATTTTTTCCAACATCATCATTTTTTAATTCAAAATCTTCATTTTCAATTGCTAAAAAGACGGCAACCAGATGTTTACAAATATCACTGTAATCATAGGGACAGTTACATTCATAATCTAAAACCTCTTCATCATTGTCAATATCAACTACTACATTATAATAACTTAGATAACTTCCTTTTACTCTTCCATGATACCTATTTTTCTCATTATCAAAGAATAAGCTGGAAATGTAGTCATTGTGATAATAATTTTCACCTCTTAAGAAGATTTTCGTATCTGCTGACGCTAATAATTCCTTAATTTTCATTATCTCACTCATATTTGACGTTATCTGACTCATTGTTCCTTATGATGAAATACCTTTAAAAGTCGTGAATTTCATAAAATCAGATCCATCACTTATTTAAAATAAAAATTATTGAAAATCATTATATTGAACCTAAAGAAACTCCATATCGTTTACTGTGGATATGAACGTGTTGATGATGTTAATTTAAGGGGTCGTGGTTTATATTAAATAGTAATTGTAATTTGATCGTAGTTTATGTAAGAAATTTTACTACTTTTATAGCTAATTTTTCATTTAATTTTTTTTATCATGATTCAGATGATCTGGATGGATATAAACCTAATCATGGTGATAGTTATCAATTAAAACACCATCAGGCATAATAACAACAGATCATCCTGTATCTGCCTCTGCTTATAAATGATTTTATTATTAATGAAAACACTATCCTGACTTCTTTTAATCATAACTGGTTATATATTATTTAATATATACAATGTCATTGTTTTTTTTGACATCGTCTGAGAGGTGGACAAAAATCTAAATTTTAAAATCAAAACAGCCAGGAAATGCTTTGATTTATAAAAAAAGAAAATTTTTTCTTAAAAAAATTAGTTTTGTCCACGTCTCCGTCTTTTAAATAAATTAATCGCTGATAAACTCAGTTACTACAGACTAACTTGTACTGAAAAAAATATATATATTTTAATGTAAGACAACGTTAGTGAAGGTAATTTAGCAGATTGAAAATTTGCTAGCAAGTCAAAATCTTCGATTTTGTCATACTTAAGGAAATCTCTGTGTTCCTGTTTGTTCACGAAGTGAACTTAGAGAGATTATTCTCGTTCTTAAATTTATTTCATGAATAACGAGAGTAAAACTCTCCTAAGTTACTATGGTGACAACGGAAAATAAGTTTTCATAAATTCACTCCTATTGTCATGACAATTTAATTATTTCGATATTTTAGTGTCATGAGAATTTCTATTAACTTCTATTTTTATTAATATTAATGAAATTCAATATTTATTAAAAATTATTTATTTTGAATTTAAATCATAATTAAAAAATTTAAAAAAATCTGAAAATTTTAAAATATTGGGTTTATAGAAATCTTCGTCATATAAAAGTATCATGAAATTTAAATTGCCATAACACTATGAATAACGGAGAGTAAAATTTTCCTGAGTTACTATGATAACAAACAAAAAACAAGTTCTTCTAAGTTTTTCACGAAAATAACGAGAAATAAATTCAAAAAAAATGGAAAATTTTGATAAAAATAATAATGATGCACCTATTTGGGGAAAAACTTATTTAGTAATAAATTTAAATTGACATTGTGAATAAAAATAAAAGATTTTTAATGCGGTAATATGATAATAATAGCTATCACTGGAGCAAGCGGGGTTTCTTATGGTTTTAGACTATTAGAAGTTTTAAAAGAAATAGGCATTGGAAATGGACTTTTAATAAGTAAATCTGCGGAGACAATAATTGAATATGAATTGGATGAAAAATTGGAGGATGTTAAGAAATTGGCAGATGTTTATTATGAATATGATGATTTAACAAGTTCTATAAATAGTGGTTCATTTAAATTTGACTCTTTGATCATCGTTCCTTGTTCTATGAAAACGTTATCGGCCATTGCAAATGGTTATGGAAACAATTCAATCACGAGAGCTGCTGATGTTACACTAAAAGAAAAAAGACTATTAATTGTTGTTCCACGAGAAACACCACTTAGAAATGTTCATATTCGTAATATGTTAAAAATTAGTGAGGAAGGAGGAATAATTTTACCTGCTATGCCTGGCTTTTACAACGATCCCACGGATGTTAATGATATGATAGATTTCATTGTAGGCAAGATACTGAATATTTTAAAGATAGATAATGAACAATTGAAGCCATGGGATAATAGGAAAATCAAACCCAAGCTTTTGAGATAAAACTTTGATTAAAAAAAATATTTGGGTCATCTATTTGAATCAAAACTTAAATTTGCTTTTAGGTATTTTTCATCTTGATGGGGAACTAAAAAAAGAGATATTGTTGAGGATACGAGTGTTGATGATTCACGGCATTTAGCGGTGATATAGATGGAGTTTACTTCGATTTGATCTATGAATGGTTAAGTCCTTACACCATTTAAAAAATCATTTCTCATATATGTACTTTAGCTGTTCGTACCAACCATTTGATCCCGACGCTAAAGCAAAGATAATGGAATAAATTCACTTTCTAATATTTCAAAATTTTGTGATTTTTATGGATAATAAATTAAAAGATAATTTAAAAAGATTTTTCATTTCTTTAGTGATATATCTGATAGTTTGTTTGGTGAATGATATGGTGGATATTCATTATCATCATTCTCCTTTAAATTACATTGGTTTGGCCATAATATTCATCTCTACCTTTTCTTTAATATGGGGTCCTATGGGAATTATGGGTTTAAGCATTGGTCAGTTGATATATGGTGGTGTTTTTTATATCTATTCACATTTTTCATACGATGTTTTTATTACCTACATGATTTCTTATCCTTTGATCACGTTAGGGATGGGCTCTTTTATTTATAAATTATATTATGGATTTAACTTTAAAAATTCGTTATCAATTCATTTGAGTGATGTTAATAGTTTATTTAAGACTGTAATGGCTATTTTAGTAACTAATGCGTTTTATATAATTATTACGTATTCTTTTTATTTCGGTGTATTGGGAACAAAAACCACTAAATTTGGATTTTTTGAACATTATTTTGCTATAGTATATGTAATTCTCCCTTTTACTCTTTTATTTATTTCAATATTAGGTTTAATGGATGTCAACATCTATAAACCAAAAAAATCAAAATATAAAATATTTTTAAAGTATCTAAAACCCTACTCAAACTATATAAGCGATTACTATCCTAAACTTATTAATTTACTACTTTTTATTTTTACAATAACTTTGATTGTCATGGGTCTAAGTAACAATGAAATTTTTACAAATGCGTTTTATAATAAAAACACTCTTTTAATTGTTTTGGGTATAGTCATCTTAGTTATTTTAAAACCAATTACTAACGATGTGATAGTTAGAAAGGATAGATATATTGCTGGATTTACAATTTTTATTGTTACAATCATGTTCACGATTATAACTTCGGCTACATTTATGTATATTTATATTATTAGTCTTATCTTTGGTGATCCAAATACTTACCTTTTTTCTTTCACCTATGATTATTTAGAACTGATAGTTGGAATAGTTTTGATTATTCTCAGTGTATATTTGTCTGTACTATTTCTCTTACAAAGATATGTCAATGGACCATTGAATACTATCTCTGAGATTACGGAAGTTTATATTTTAAATAAGGTCAGTGAGGAGATTGAAGAGGGGACATTTGGAACCAATGAAAAAAGTAATAAAAGTTTAAAAACTATATTGAATGAATTGGATGCTTTATCTGATAATAAATATGATGTTGGAACTTTGGCTTGTTCTTTTAAGATGATGATTGAGAATTTGGAGGTTTATATTGAGAATTTTAAGAGAGTTACAAATGAGAGGGAAAAAATTAGTGCTGAGCTTCTTGTCGCTTCTCAAATTCAAAAAGATATGATTCCCAACATTTTTCCTCTTTTCCCAGATAGATTGGATGAATTTGGTATTTACGCAATTTATAATCCAGTGGGAGTTATTGGAGGAGATTTATACGACTACTTCTTAATAGATGATGATCATTTAGCTATTATTATTGGTGATGTGAGTGGTAAAGGAGTTTCAGCATCATTGTTCATGGTAAAAGCTATGACTTTAATTAAAGACCAATTATTACTTGGGTTAAGTCCATCAAAGGTTTTTAATATTGTTAATGAAAGAATTGTTGTTAATAATGAAAATAAAATGTTTTTAACTACCTGGTTGGGAATACTTGAAATTAGCTCAGGAAAATTAACCTATGTAAATGCTGGTCATGACCATCCTTTTATTTCCCATGATTATTCAGATTATATTGTTTTCGCTGAAAAACCCCTCTTTGCCATTGGAATAGAGGACAGTACAAGATATATTCAACATGAAACTATGATGAGTGAGAATGATAGAATTATATTATATACCGATGGAATTACTGAAGCGGTTAACAAAGATAATGAACAATTTTCAAAAGACAGATTATTGGATGTCTTAAACAAAAATAAACACACCAACATTAAGAAGTTGATCTTAAAAATTAAAGATGAATTAAATAATTTTACCTCGGGTGTTGAACAATTTGATGATGAAACAATGCTAATATTGGAATATAAAAAGAAATAGATTTATTCTATCATGACGTATGTTAATAAACTGAATAAGAAGACGTTTATGAAAACGATAGATGGAAACACAGAAAATAAGATTGAAATAAAGAAATCATTATTTATTTGCAGATTATTTCCTGTGAAAAACTTAATGGAGGTTAAAGAAATTGTTAAAACTGTTTCTACAAAGTACGGTGATGCAACTCATAACTGCACGGCCTTCGTTGTCAATGAAATTGAAGGTTTTGATGATGATGATGAGCCTGGTGGAACAGCTGGAAAACCAATGTTAAACGTTTTAAAACAGAATAATCTGAAAAATATCTTAGCTATTGTAACACGATACTTTGGAGGAATCAAATTGGGTGCAAGTGGCTTAGTAAGAGCTTATAGTAAATCTGTACAGGAAACAATAGCTATTTCCAATATTGTCCACTTATATCCTTATCAAACTTATGAACTGACCTTCGATTATTTTAATTTAAAATTCATTAAAGATGAAATCAGAAAAAATAATTTTAAAATTTTAAAAAAAGATTTTGATGAAAATGTTCACTTTCAAATAGCTATTGACAACGATAATCAGAATTTAGAAAAATTGAAGAATAAGCTGAGAAATTCTTTAAATATTAAATCTATAGGAGAAGAATATTTAAATCTGAAAACTTTATAAAGATTTTTTAAAAAAAGAAAAAATAGAGTTTAATGGATTAAGAAGCTTAACTCATATTTATTGCTCTGATTAATCTTGATGCTTGAGTTCTAAGCTCGGTGTCCTTAATGGTTTTACTACTTTGTATCTTAAGAGCAAGTTCAAGTGCTTTTGTAACATCTTTAGGCTTTAAATTCTCAGCCATTTCAAGATAAGTCTGAACTTCATCATCATTAATATCCAATTCTTCTTTACTATTCTTGGAATTCTCTAAAACAATTTTACAATCTTGTATTAAATCATTGTCTAAATTAAAATTTCCAACTTCACATTTTTTTATTAAATCTTTATCTTCCATGATAACTACCTCACATATATAATTTTTAATTTACACTACCGAGTATATGATTTTTAATATTTATTATTTGCGTATATCTAATCTTATCATGTAAATATATTTTTTCTATTTTATAACTATCGTTTATTGGTTAATATCTCAAATTAATTAATATGGTTTAATTGTAATGATGGTTAAAATAATGGTTATGAACTGAGTTATTGAAACTATCCTATTCGTTTATCTATCTTTTTTTAATTTATTAAGATATTTAGAGATAAAAAAACAAAAAACAAATATCACTACAATAGGTAAATATTGATTTAAAAATTCTGACATACTTTAACTCCTAACACTTGTTTGAACTTAGAATACTTTAAAAAAAATTGAAACTATGAACTGGATACTGTAACACTCTCCACACTGATTTTTTTTATTAACAGTAATAAAACACCATAAAAAATCATTAATAGAATGAATAGACTAATTATCGTAGGATAACTAACTATTTTCCCAGAACTGAACACCTCTAATAATTTAGAAGGACTTCTAAATAAGAATACAAAGGCAAATATCACTGGAACGTTTAATATTTCAATTAATCTTGTGTAGTTAAATTTTAAAATAAGATAAGACGCCAACACACCATACAAAATTCCAAACAAAGGAACTACAATAAATATCATTATCCAAATCTCAGTTGGAAATGGAATAAAACTATTTAATCTTAATCCCCATATTAAATACAATGATATAACAGAGGTCGCAACCGCAACATAATTTAGAATGGCTACAGAGATTAGCTTAGAAATAACTATTTCAAAAAGAGACAATGGTGTTGTTAATATAGCTTCAAAGGTTTTAACTAACTTTTCATTAACAAATATCTCGTTTAATAAAGACATATTTAACATAAGAATGTTAAATAAAGGTAAACCCATAAATAAAACTTCTAACATTGAAATGGTTAAAGAATCCAATTCATCGATCCTGTTGGTTAATCCAAATGCTAAAATAACAATTACAAATAAATTTAACAATAGAGATAAGATATATTTCTTATTTGATAGAGACGAATTCAATTCCTTCATGATCATAGTTTTAATGGCTATACTCATTATATTTCCTCCAAACTTTTAAAAAAGTTTGATCAAAACTCCAAATACTCATTTATACCTCCTCCATATTTATTTTAAAATAACCTTCTTCTAATGTTGGTTTATCCTTATAAATATTTGAAATGTTATAATCGGAATAGTCTTCAACATTGAAATT
Source organism: Candidatus Methanovirga aequatorialis (assembly GCA_031282205.1). Taxonomy (GTDB): domain Archaea; phylum Methanobacteriota; class Methanobacteria; order Methanobacteriales; family Methanobacteriaceae; genus Methanovirga; species Methanovirga aequatorialis. The sequence continues at coordinate 10,752 of JAITEE010000124.1, forward strand.
ATCTCCATTTTCGATTACTACTAAGGTTCCATATCGTTTAGCATTGAATTCTTTTTTTAATGAAGATAGGAATTTTTCAGCTTCTTCAATGGTATTAAGATTAATACAAAGTTCAGATCTACTATAATCTCCAATAAACTTTTCTAAACTACCTTTATAAATTATTTCTCCATTTTTAATGATCGCCAAATGAGAACAAATCTTTTGAACTTCATCTAAATCATGTGATGAGAAAAAGATGGTTTTCCCATCCTTTGCAAGCTTTTTAATTATTTTTCTGATTAGTTTTCTTGATTCTGGGTCAACACCTAAGGTTGGTTCATCCAACACTATTAATTCAGGATCCGCAATCAAGGATCGTGCAAGTCCCAACCTTTTTTCCATCCCGTAGGAGTACTTTGAGACTTTAACATCAGCCCATTCACTTAACTTAAAAAGATTTAATAGGGTCCATGATTTTGAAATGGCTTCATTTTTATTAATACTGTATAACCCTCCCCAGAATATTAAGTTCTCCATACCAGTTAAGTTAGCTATTAAACCATTAAACTCTAACAAAGACCCGATCTTTGATTTTAATCCTTTACTAAATGGATCTTCGCCACGTAACTTCACCTCACCTGAAGATGGAGACATTAAACCTAAGATCAATTTAATGGTACTTGTCTTTCCTGAACCATTACTACCTAAAAAACCAAAGATTTGACCTTTTTTCACTTCAAAAGAAAGATTTTTTAAGGCTTTAAAACCATGATAGGACTTACACACGTTATTAAATTGAACGATCATTTTTTCATCTGTGAAAATATTGTCTTCATTTTCCATTTTACAGAATCCTCCTCCAAACTTTTAAAAAAGTTTGATCAAAACAGTTGGAGTGGCTATTTGGCTCAAGCCTTTGTTGCTGGAGGCAGCTTAGGAAAATCTTCATTTTCCCCCTTGTTATCAAAGATAACTTAGAAGAAAGTGTTCTTCGTTTATTCACGAAGATGTTGACGGATGAACTTAGGAAAGTTTATTTTCCATTTTAAAAAGGCTTAGATTTTGATCATAACTTTTAAATTTTATTTAAAATCTCATTTAAGTTTAAATTGACTCCCCATTTACATGACTCTCCTAACTCATTAAACTTTAAGAATGCTCTTGCTAAACATGGCATACAGAAGATTAAATGTTCACAGTCTCCACAGATTCTCTTTTCTGGAGTTGGAATCTCACCTATAATGGCTCCAAAATTCTTTTCAAAGATGTCAGACAGGTTCTCTTTATAGATGTTGCCCCAACTAAGTATTTTCTCATCACTCATACCACACAACTTCATATCACCTTGAGGAGTAATGGTTAATGACCTTGAACCGACACCACAGTTACCTCTTTCAGACATGTTGTAGACAGGATGATGTTCTGGCATCTTAAAAATAAAATCAGCGAATTTGGATCTTACTTTTTCCATTTCCTTTAAGAATACGTTCATGTCTTCTTGTTTAAAAATTAGCTCTGGAAATTTTTCACCTCTACCCATGGGAGTAACAGGACTAATACCAATGGTATACACACCTAAGTTGTAGTTGTGTTCCAATGGCTTAAATGGAACACCTAATGAACTTGCTAATTCAACGGTTTCAAAAATATTATCAACATTGAAGCGAGTCACCATCATAACTACTCTTAAATGAAATCTTCTATTGGTTATATGTTTAATAACCTCTTTACTTTTTTTAAATGCTCCATTATATCCACAAAACCAGTCCATATACTCATCATCACTACCATGTAAACCAATTTGAAAAACTAACTTATCTTTATATTTTTGCAGACTATCTAAACATTTTTTAGTAATTAATGATCCATTTGTAATGACAGCGACAATATCAAACGTTTCTAAAGAGAATTTCAGGATCTTTTCAAAATCGGGATGAGTTAAAGGTTCACCACCAGTTAATTCAATTATTGCAACACCATTCTTTCTAAATTCAAGTAAAACATCCAACAATCCCTTAGTTTCCACATAATTACTCTTTTTATCATCACTGTTTCTATAACAATGCTTACAAACATAGTTGCAGTGATCCGTTAATTCAACACTTAGATGAATAGGTGTTTGTATATTTGGATTTATCCAGTACTTATCATCTACGGGTCTTCTTTTATCAGATATTCCAATGAACTCCTGGGAGCTTATATAATCTAATATTGTTTTGTTAACTTCATCCATGTCTTCGTTGTAAATGGATGCAAGATCGTTAGATATTTTATCAACACTTTCTTTTCCATTACATCTTACTACAATATCAGAACCATCCCTATTTAGGTGAAAGTACTTATTCTCATTTTTTGAGTAAATATAGGATACAGGTCCTGGACGAAAATAAAAGTTTTCTTTGATGTAGGGGTAACCGTTTTCCATTTAATCCTTTCCTTAATTTTCTAAATTTTATAATATAACTCTTTTTAAAGTTTTATAACTTAAAATTAGGAGATTATAATTTTTTTAAAATTCATAGTTTAATTTTTAACTTTCTTTAATTCCAATTTTTGGATTGGATTATTAAAAGCTCATTTTTAAGAGTTTAATGATTTTTTGTCGTTTTTTAAAGTTAAAGAGTAATTTTGTTTATTTTATAATTTAAAATGATTATCTATATTTAAATTTAAATTATAGTTATTGTTACTTAATATGAAAATAATTAAGTTGTTTTAGTTGGATTTTAAATATTTTTTTATAAAATAATTTTTAGAACCTGCAATTTTTTTATAAATTAAACCACTTTAAAATCAAACTTAATGAATTATGATTTTTATAAATCAAGAGTTCTTATAAATAAAAAAAAATGGAGTTTATATGAAATCCAAAATAATATTCAAAATAATACTTAAATCATGTCTTTGTTTATAATGGAGAATATAAACTTTAAAAAGAATATAAACTCCAAAATAAAACTTTAAATACATTCACACTACTATCACAATATCAATTGCTAACTTGATAGTATTATAGTGTCCATGATTTCTTTCATATTTAATTTTAATATCCAATGGTACCAGTTAATAACAACGCAAATAAAGCGTCACTTTCTGGAGTGCAGGCAACACAACCTACACAGCCAATACAAGCATCACAACTGGCTGGAACGATTTCAGTTATGGGATTCACTCTTTTCACCTCCATTTGATGTTGTTTACAGATTCGATACATTTTGAACTTTTAAAATCATTGAATAAAAAGTTCAACTTTAGCTATTTTTAATCGAAGATTAATAGAGAGTATTTTCAGACATAGTCTTCTTCATCACCATGACATAGTTCTTTATAAAAACAGACACCACACTTTCTTGGATCAGATTTAGTTTCTGGAACAATATCTTCCTCCATGATCTCTTTAATCTCATGAAGAACCTTAAAAAGACCTTTCCTCAATTTAGAATCCATTATAACCGGTCGCCTCTCACAGATTTTAACATAATCAATGAAACCTACAAATACTTCACTATCAAATTCCTGTTCTATTAACATTGCATTGGCCACCAGTTCAATAGCATCAGAATCCCATACTCCTGCAATAGGAGGATTGGAATTTTTAATATTTATTGGATAATAACGACCATCAACGATTTCTATTTTATCACATGATCCAATGATCTCCAAGTTCTCGTCCTTTATTAAATAGCTGTACATAGAAGTTGGGAAAAACATCTCGGCTATTTTATGACCATCACTTTCAAGTGTTTGCATCGCTTTTGATGATTTTAGACTTAAAATATCGACCATAAAACATGTCTCGTTTATTATTTCCACTTTGATTCTATCTACTTCATCTTCTGAAATTTGATACCTTTCTTTTAGAATATTTAGAGAGGATTCTAAAACATCTTTGATGGTTCTTTTTAAATGATCTTTAATATCCATAAGACTCATTTCAACTTTTAGTCCCCTTATATTCCTTTGAATTAAATCATACACATCTATTCTTATTTGCTTAATAGCTTTATTTAAAAAAACATTTTCTTCATCTTTTTCGTCCAGATTGTATCTTAAATAGAATTTACGTGGACAGAACATATACTCTCTTATTGAAGAAATGCTTATCATTTATTTCCTCCATTTATTGACGTACTCTCCGACTGAAAACTCTGAAAAATCAGTCAGAGATTCTTGCTCTCTAATACAATTCAGTATTAAGCTACAGTTTCTTGCTTAGATAGCTCCAACGAGCCATAGTAGCACAAGCTTAGAATTCCTGCATATCCTGCAG
>JAITEE010000175.1 GCA_031282205.1 Candidatus Methanovirga aequatorialis
ATTTTAATGATTGCTTTTAGATTATTTGTACTTTTAAAAAATATTGGAATTCTGATGATGAACTATGTTAAATATCTATGGAAATCCCGTCAATTTTTTATATTTTTCAGACACCTTGATAATTAAATTGTCATGACAGTAGGGTATCGATCGTGATATTTTTATTATTAATAAAAGTACTTGCTAGGTAGATATTATGGATTTAAATGGAAAGGTAACAAGTGGATATGGAAAAGGATGTGTTTTTTTGTCTGATGAATATTATAAAGAGAATATCAACCAAAAATGCGGATTCGTACCATATCCAGGAACTTTAAACATAGTTTTAGATGAAAAATATGTTGAGAACATAAGAAAAATTAAAGAAGATACCGAAAAAAGGATTGATAGTGATGAAGAACATGGTGGTGTGAAATTTGTTAATGCCATTTTAGAAGACAGTGTTCATGGAGCCATTTTATTCCCAGATAAGACTACTCATAAAGAAAATGAGATTGAATTTATAGCCGAAGGAAATTTAAGAAATAAATTTAACTTAAATGATGGAGATGAGGTTAAAATCACAGTGTATAACCTTTAAAGGACAGACTCTATGATCTTAAAAAATATGATAACGTTAAAATTGCATAGAGATGTGGACAAAAATCTAAATTTTAAAATTAAAAAGCTCTAAAAATGCTTTAATTTAGAAAATAAGAAAATTTTTTCTTAAAAAAATTAGTTTTGACCACCTCTCGCATAATTTAAAAAAATTAGAACCGTAGTGCACCATGGTGAACTTGATAACGTTCTTAAAAAATAAATTCTTTAAAATCGTATTCAATCAATATAAGTTCTTTGATAATATAAAGCAATTATTTTTAATTAATAAAATCTTAAAATAGATATTTTTATATTATTAAAATTAAAATATAATATTAAACTTAAGATATAATAACAAAAATTAAAAAAAAATAATGGTCGTTAATAACAAAAATTCCATTGAAAATTTAAGAACTTTTTCAAAGTGACCACAACCAACTCTTAATATGAGAGTTGAAGAGTTGATAAAACGTATTACTAAAATAGAATATGGTGATAAAATGTTAAACAAAGGAATTAATGGGCTTAAAAAAGGTGAGTTCGTTTTAATATATGATGATGACAAAAGAGAAAGTGAAACCGACATGGTGATCGGTGCTGAATTTGTCACTGGTTCTCAAGTGGCTACAATGAGACAAGATGGTGGAGGACTGATTTGTACTTGTATTCATCCTAATTTCTGTGATAAAATTGGTTTGCCTTTTATGAATGATATTATGGAGGTTGCAAAAGATAAGTTCCCTATTTTAGGTAAGTTAACGCCCAATGATATACCTTACGATGAACGTTCTTCTTTTTCTCTTTGGGTAAATAATAGAAAAACATTTACAGGGATAACTGATAACGATAGGGCCTTAACCATTAGCAGTGTAGCAAAATTATGTAAAGAGGGAAGATTTGATCAGTTTGGAACTGAATTCCGTTCTCCAGGTCATGTTTCACTGTTGAGAGGTGCTGATGGTTTACTTAAAAGAAGGAAAGGTCATACGGAGCTTAGTTTATCCTTAGCAGAAATAGTGGGTATAGCCCCAGTTACGGTAGTTTGTGAAATGATGGATGGTGAGAGGAAAGAATCACGATCAATAGAAAGTGCTGAAAATTATGCAAAAGAACATGATTTAGCATTTTTAGATGGGAATAAAATTATTGACGAGTATCTAAAACTATTCTAATAGGATACATTTTTATGAAAATGGCTAAAAAAAGATTAGGATCATGAATAGGTTAACCACTGTTTTCTAAAGCAAACATTACCTCAAGGATTTTATAATCTTCTTGAGGTTTTGCTTGGATTTGTAGTCCAACAGGAACTCCATTTGACTCACCTGCTTTAATATTTCCTGCTGGTATCCCAGATAAGTTAGCAATAACAGTTAAAACGTCATAAACATACATTTCCATAGGTTCTAACTTATCACCTATTTTATGTGGTAGTTTAGGAACAGTTGGTCCGATTATTAGATCAACGTCATTTAATAATTTATTTATTTCATTTCTAATAAGTGATCTTGCTTGTAATGCTTTTTTATAATATTTTCCACTGAATTCTTGTTGAGAGATATATGATCCTATGTTGATTCTTCTTAAAACTTCATCTCCACAAACATCTTCAATCTTGTAACCATACTTTCTTCCATCGTACTTTCTTGTGGCTGAAAAGAATTCCACATAGTTAATTAAGTAGTAGGTTGGAAGAGTTAAATCAATGTAGTTAAAGTCCAGATCAACAATTTCAGCTCCAAGATCTTCAACTTTAGAAATAGAAGTGTCCACAACCCTGTTGATCTTTTCATCACTAACTTCACGGAATTGTTTTATTGTAGCTATTCTTTTCCCTTTTAAATTTTCAGTATTTTTAGCCTCTAAGAAATTGGGAGCACTCCATTTTAAGCTTGTACATTCATGAGGATCGTAGCCTATTAAACTATTCAATGCAACAGCTACTCCATGAGTGTCGTTTGATAATGGTCCAATTTGATCTAAACTCATGGACAAATCTAAAAGTCCCTGTCTTGAAACTCCCCCATAAGTTGGTTTAAATCCTACAACTCCACAGTGAGAAGCAGGATTTCTAATTGAGCCTCCTGTATCTGAACCAATAGCTATATCACACATATTACCTGCTACAGCAGCAGCACTTCCTCCACTTGAGCCACCAGGTATTCTTCCATCTGCAGAAGGGTTTTTAGTTGATCCATAGTACGAACTTTCAGTTGAGCTTCCTGCCGCAAATTCATCTAAGTTTGTCATTCCAATAATTATCCCATCTTCTTGTTTAATCTTTTTTATAACACTTGCATCATAACTACCAACGTAATTTTCTAAGGTTTTTGATGCGGCCGATATTGTAAAGTCTTCTACATTAATGTTTGCCTTTATACCAAAAACTAGTCCTGCTAAACTACCAACTTTTTCTTTATTCCTAAGTTTACCACTAATTTCATTGGCTTTTTCAAGAGCACAATCAGTATTAATCTCCAAAAATGCATTTATAGATTTATTATTTTTATTAATAACGTCAATGAAATTTTCTACGTTATCTTCTACTTTTAGTTCTTGATTTTTAATTAACTCTGTTTTTTCCAAAATATTCATTAAAATACCATCCATCCACAATTATTGTTGGTCAATTGAGACTGTAACCTGTATAATTTTATAATTTGGTAGTATTAACAATTTATCAACTACGTTATATCCTAACTAAATGTTGTTTAATATAATTATATTTTATGTAATATTAATAGTTCGTACCAAAATGGATGATTTAGTTTTATTGATAGTTTAGTCTATTAACATATTCAGCATGTTTGAATAAAAATCTTTATAAACCAAGCAAAACTAATATCCTACTGTATAACTTTATTTATTTTTTAGTTTTAGCTGTTAAATAATAAAAAGTATTATTAGAGACCGTGTCAAGTAATAGCCACCTATTTCTAATGTTTATTCATTGGAGTATGACGATATTTGTTAGGATTAAAACGAACAGTTTATATACAACGGTTAACAATAGACTATATTAAGAAATAATTTTAATAATATCCTTAAACTAACATGTGGAGAATGTGTCAATATGGAAAATTTAACAAAGATAGGAGAAAATGAGTTAATCGAAAGATTTCAAGTCAAAAAGAACAGTGGGATTTTAGAAATATTTAGCAATGAAAAACTGATTAAATCGTTGGTCATGGTGGAGGTACCGCTAGCAAAAGCTGAAAAAATAGTGAAATTAGTTTCATTATCTATTTATGATGGAATAAAAACAAAAGAAGTTAAAAAAATAGTGTATGACGCATTATCTGAAGTAAACAAAGAATCCGCAAATAAATATCTAGCAAATACCGCATTAAAAGTCCGTACTACACGAGATAAAATCGAATCATTCAGTCTTAGTAAAATTGCAGATAATCTTGTAAAGGAAGCAGGAGCATCCCAAGAAACAGCTTTTGAAATAGCTTCACAAGTATGGAAAGAACTAAAAAAATTAAATGTAGAGTACCTATCCTCACCAATTATAAGGGAGATTGTAAATGCAAAATTGGTTGAACATGGATTAGAAGATTTAAGGAGTAAATACACTCGTTTAGGTATTCCTGTTTATAACATCACTTCATTAATAGAAAACGGTTCTCGTGATAACGCTAACATGATACATAACCCAGAAACTGTTCATAAATATGTTGCCGATGAAGCGTTAAAACAATACGCACTGTTACATATGCTTCCATCACATTTAGCAGACGCTCACATGTCTGGTGATATACATATCCATGACTTGGAGTTTTTTGGAGGAAGACCATTAAACTGTATGCAACATGATATTAGAACCTTTATTAAGTATGGCTTAAAGGTAGATGGAACTGGAGATCATACATCTGTTGCAGGTTCGCCTAATCATATGGAAACATTGATGAACCATTCTGGAGAAATAATGCTTGCAGCACAACAAAATATGTCTGGAGGACAAGGAATGTTCCTTTGGAATGTTTTTGTTGCTCCATTTGCAAGAGGTTTAAGTTATGAGAAAATTAAACAATCCGTTCAAATGCTGGTCTACAACCTTAACATGGCCTATGCAGCAAGAGGTTCACAAGTTCCATTTACAAGTATGGGATTAGAATTTGGTGTTCCTAAGTTTTTAAGCGACGTTGAAGCATATGGTCCTAAAGGAAACATTGTAGGAACCTATGGTGACCTTGAAGAAGAAACCAGATTGCTTCAAAGAGCATTTACAGAAACTCTTTTAGAAGGAGATGCGGAAAAAAAACCACATCTCTTCCCAAATACAATTTACACCTTACGTAAAGAGAATTTAAAATCGGAGTATGAAGAAGATCTAAGAAGAGTTCATGAACTATCTGCAAAATATGGTTCCCCTTATTTCATCAACATGTTGCCTAAATACAGAGGAGATATGGCAAATTATATGGGATGTAGAACATGCCTTCAGGATAACTGGACTGGAGACTGGGAGAAAGATTGTTTTAGAACAGGAAATCTCGCGTATGTAACCTTAAACTTCCCAAGAATAGGATACCTATCACGAGATGAAAGTGATGTATTCGAATACTTAGACTCCTATATGGATATAGCCACACAAACATTAAACATTAGAAGAGAACATGGATTAAAATGTTTCAAAGAATACAATTTATTACCATTCCTTAATCAAGAAATAGAAGATGAAGTATATTACAGAATAGAAAATTCCACATTATCATTCGGATTTGTTGGTTTAAATGAAATGTTACTCTCTTTATTTGGAGAAGGAATTGAAGATCCAAATTCTAACAAGTTTGGAGTAAAAATTTTGGAGTATATGAACAAACGTGCTGATGAACTTAAAAAAGAAACTGGAAATAGATGGACAGTCCTTCAAACTCCTGCTGAATCAACAGCATATAGATTTGCAAACCTTGATAGAGAACAATTTGATAAAGAGGTTATCACCCAAGGAAACGGTGGTTCTAACTATTACACAAACTCTTCACATGTTCCTGTAAGCTCTAATACGAGTTTAATAGACAAAATCAAAATAGAAGAACAATATCATCCATTAACACCAGGAGGACACATTTTCCATGGATTCATGGGGGAATCATACTCAGATCCAGATTCACTAATGAGTTTAACCCATAAAATAGCCAAAAAATCAAACATAGGCTTCTGGGCATATAGTTCTGCTTTAAGTTTCTGTCTTAAATGCAAGACATTAATGAAAGGATTAAACAATAAATGCCCAACATGTGGAGAAGTCGATGATGTTGAATGGTACGACAGGATAACAGGATATGTTCAACAAGTAGGTAGATCTAAATCTGCCTCTGGTGGTTGGAATGCAGGTAAAAGACAAGAATTACTGGATAGAAAAAGATTTGAACAAGAGTATTAAGGTCGTTACAAAACACAACAAGTCAATACAAACATTTATATAATATGTAGTATAAACAATCAAGTTGACAAAGTTGCATCATAATCTAATACAATATATCATCTTCTAATACAATATATCACCTTATTTAGATTAGATGATTGTGTTTTTAAGCTGTTTTCATGAATAAAACTAACATACAAAATGGAGGTGTGATAAAATGGTGCGTGAAGCGGTTCAGGGTGAAAAGCATCCTCGAGCTAAACTAACCAACCGTGATGTTATGGAAATCGTAGAGTTACTGAAAAAAAATGAACTGGAACCTGAAGAAATAGCATCAATGTACAACGTGTGTAAATCTTCCATCACGAATATAAAATATGGTTTGAGCTGGACCCATTTGACTGGGGGAAAATTGTGATTTTAAAATTTTTTTATTATAGTGTTTCTTATATTTTTTAGTTTTTATTTATATATTATAACTAGTTAAAAATTACATCCTAAAAGATATTATATAAATAGTTTGCTATAAAAATAAAGAAAAAATAAAATTATAAAATATACTAATCACTATATTAAACACCTCCATCCTAATAACCATAACTTCTCCATACTAATAACCATAACTCCAAATAGTTTTACCATTAATCCTAGCTCGCAGATGATCATAATCCCCTACAATATACTTATGATCGATATTTAAACTTTTTTACCATTCTCAACACGCTTATTTTTCACATTCAAAACCATAACAGGACATTTAACATCTTCAAGGTCACAAGACGATCGTTTAACCTCTAATTTAGTGTTATGTTGTTAACTGTTTTATTAGAGTACTCTTCTGGAATATAAAACATATAACGTCCTTTATCCTAAAATTTACTCTAATTAAGTTAAAGAAGCCATGTTAAAAAACGTACACTATGACATATATCCTACATAAATCATTTAATATAAAAATCAAAATATGATTTCTACAAAGCCGAAATACTATATAATATAAAATAAGTACCATTAATTATAATGGAATGAAGAATATTTGTAATTATTCACTTGATTTTAAAATATTATTTTTAATTAATTTTTATTTAAATCTTATTAATTATTAAAATAACTATTAAAATTCTTTTATTTTTAAAAATATTTAATTTCTTTAATTAAAAGTTTAATATTTATAATAAATTATTAAAAATTTTATTACCTACAAACACTGTTTAATACAATATAATAAAATTTTAAAATAAATATTTTTATATTGTTGAAATTAAAAATAGAGAAAAAACAAGTTTTTTTCTAACTTAAAACAAGTTTTAAGTAAAGAAAATCATGGATTATCGTCTAAGACAATTTAGAAGAATTTATTCTTCGTTTATAAATAAATATCTATTTAATAAAATAAACCAATACTAAATGGTTGTTTTAAAAAAATTAAAATATTTTTTAACGTTCAAAACTTGCAAACTTAACTTTCATGCCTATAATTGAATCAAAGGTAACAAAACTCTTGAACAATTAAAATATCTAAAAATTTGATTTGAGTTAGGAATATATTCTATTGATTATTTTATCCACCTCTTCATCTTGTTTTATGGACTCCTTAGCCATGTTTACCTGAGATAAATCGGCTTTAGTTTCAGGATACTTGGGAACAGCCGAACATCCTCCATCATCGGATTCAGAAATTGGAAATGTTCCTATTTTTCTAGCTATTTTTTCAATTTCTACTTTATCAAGCCCTATAAGTGGACTTAAAATTGGAAGTTTTGTTTTTTCTCTTGTGGCTAAAATATTGGGAAGTGTTTGAGATGCAACTTGACCAAGACTACTTCCATCAACAATGGCCAACGCATCTTCTCTTTCAGCTATCTTTTCTGCGATTTTATACATTCCAGATTTACAAAGAACACAGGTTAATCTTTCAGGAGCATGCTCTTTAGAAGCTGTTAAATATTCCCCATAGTCAACTATTACCTTTTTAATCTTAGAACCAGCAGCATATTTATTAAGTTGGTTTATCAATTTTTTAAAGTTCTCTGTAACTTTTAAACCAGAGAAAGGAGCGTTATTAAAATGAATAGCCACTATTTCACATCCACGTTTCATCATTAGATACGATGCAACTGGAGAATCTATACCACTTGAAATTAAAGCAACTAATCGTCCTTGTGTTCCAAGAGGTAATCCTCCAGGACCTTTGATCTTTTCATGAAAAATAAATGTATCTTCTCCACGTACTTCGAGAAATATTGTAATGTCTGGACTTGTTAAGTTAACTGGACTACCAACCTTTTTTACAACCACAGAACCAGCAAAGGCTGAAAATTCTTGTGATGACATTTCATGTTTTCCAACTCTTCTTGTTCTTATTGCAAATGATTTTTCAGAACTAATCAGTCCTATGTTCTCAAGTTCACCAACATAAGCAGTTAAATGTTTCTCAATTTCCTCAAGATTAGTCTTTAAGCTAATGGCTGGAGAATAGGAAACAACTCCAAAAATTCTTGACAAGGTTTCCAGTCCTTCATCAAAGTTTTCTGGATAGATAAATATCCTTGCTTGATTAAGATTTATTTTACAATCCAAGGCCGATTTTATATTGCTGATCAACTTATTCTCAAATCTCTTTCTAACTCGAGGACTTTTTAATGCAATTTCCCCATATCTACCAACGATCAAATCATATCTCATCAATTTTTCCCCTTTGTAATAAAAACGTAGTATATGTATAATATATAATTCATTGATCGGTTATTAAAGTTCAAACTCTCCTTCACCAATGAGTCGTTTTAACTTAATAGCTATTTTTCTTGCTCTTTGAATATCCGATTGTCTACATGTAATAGGAACATTAAAAGACCTATCATCTATATCAAAATCCACAGAACCTATGTTCATATTGTAAGTACCATTTTTAGAGAGATACACACATAGTCCACAACCAAAACATTTATCTAAATTGATCGTTCCATTTTCACTGATAGCATTTGTTGGACATGCCCTTTTAATGCCTTCATTAATCTTTTCATCGAACCTATTGAAGTTGAATGTTGGTCTCTCATCATGACCATCCCATACAGCACCATAGGTAGTTTCAGATAGGGGTAGATGTCTTCCATGAATATCAGCTATTGTAAGAGGGATCTCACTATTCAATATTTGAACCTCTTCAAATATCTTTTCATTTAGTATTGGTAGTGGAATAGCTATTGAATCATAAACTTCTGGTCCTGCTCCTGTTTTAAATCCACCAATATACTCTCCAGACATTTGAAGCATGTCGGCTGTTAACATTAAATTAGGTTTTAAATCTGAACTTCTTGTACCATCACCTAAAACCATTCCCTTAGCTCCATTAAGTAAAATTTTAGTTCCCTCCTTAATCAAAGTTCTACTTACATTGTTTTGTATAGGATTTAGCTCACCACAACCAGAAAATGTGAATTGGTCAAAAGCTCCCTTCGTTGGAATCCCATTAAATATAGAATTGACAACATCATCTAAGGGGTTTATAAAAGCTGTGTAATTTTTAAATGCCATTCTTGTTCCCAAAAGTTGAGCTCTTTGAAAATCTTCAATTGTCACCTGTTTTTCAAACTTCCTTCCATCAACGGCCTCCACTTCAACATCAATTTTTTCTCCATTTAAAATATCTTTAAATAAAAATCCTCCACCATATTGATGATTTTTTATACCATGTTCCGTTCCATACACAATAAGATCCACCGAACCCAACAACTCATTAGGACATGGACCTGGAAATGCAGGGACCCCATTAAGATAAACTTTTTTAGCTTTTTGGAAAACTCCAGGATCGGTGACTTCAATATGAAAAATAGCTGCAGTTCCAGACATTATTCCACAGGTCCCTGTTGTCACAACGTCAACATCTTCAAAACTTAAGTTCTCTTCATTCCTAATCGAATCCTTTATTTCTTCTGCTGTAAAAATATTTGCCTCACCATTGGATATTTTTTTATTTACCTCATCGATCGTTCTTGACATTGTATCCTCCTTAACTAGAGACTGAATGTTATCGAAATCAAGACTCTTTATTTAAAAAATTTTACTTGTTAGTTATCAATTACTCGTTCATTATATATAAATCTTAACAATTGTTATATTTTAATGTGTAAATCGTTATATTTTGATGTGTAAATAATCCAACAAATAATGATTTTATCAAGCCCTAATCTGAAAAGTCCCATGGTCCAAAACTTAAATTTTTGCAAAAAAAAGAACGTCGTATCACCTACCAAAATCTACATTTTTAGTTCCATCAAGTTACCATAAATTAAAGTTTAGTGTGAGTACCATTGATTCTTATAAGTACGCTTATGTTGTGAGATTGACCAAACAGTAATCATGGAACGATTAAATATATATAAATAAATGTTCTTATCAACAAAGTTGATATGACATATAAATGCCTTTTTTCACTTTTCAACTAATCAAAACCCTCACTATTTATACAAAAAAAGCATTTAACATGAAAAGTAGAAATTTCTGAAAAAAAATGATATTGTACTGTTTTTAGTAAAAAATTTACAGTTTATTATAAATAATATTAAACAAATATCTTTATCTAAACTATATAATCAACATTAATTGCTTATATTAAAATTAATGAGATATTATTATTGTAATAAGTTTGATAACGTATCTTAAAAAATAAATTCTCTAAAATTGTATTTAATCAATATAAATTATTTTATTATAGTGATAATGGTAACGCTTATCAATTATTAATTTAATTATTTTTTATAAAAATTCTCTAAATTAAATTTAAATAGATTATATTAGCTATTGATATTTTATAATTGACAAACTTTACCAAAATCATTATATTATACCAGTTTTAAAATAATAGTTCTTATTTTATACTATATACAATTTAAGAATAAATAATTTAATAAATTGATAACAATCAAACAACTTTGAAGACATGTTGCATTTGATACAACGTTAAGTCGAGGAATAAAATGGATGAAACAAAAAAAACATCTAAAACAAAAATTAAAACTGTAAAAGAAGGTTTAGTTGAAATAGCCATTCCTGAATTTGAAAAAATATCATCAAAAGCCCCTGTATTCTACAATCCAAAAATGGAATTTAATCGAGACATATCAATCTTGGCACTTCAGCGGTTCCAAGAAGAAATAAAAAAGTCCGTAGATATTTGCGACCTTTTTGGAGGAAGTGGGATTAGAGCGATTAGATATAAAAAAGAATTAAAAAATGTTGGAAAGGTTAGTGTCAACGATATTAGTGACCAAGCCATTGAATTTGAGAAAATAAACAGTGAAAATAATAACATGAATCTAAACCTCCATCAAAAAGAAGCCAACGTTCTACTTAGAGAGTTCAGAGGAAAATTTGATATCGTAGATGTCGATCCCTTTGGAACACCATCATATTTTATAGATTCATTGGGATACTCTGTTAAAAAGAATTCAATGGTTTGTATCACTGCAACAGATACATCAGCTCTTTGTGGAACGTACATCGAACCATGCGTTCGTAAATACAATGCCAAACCAAACAAAACTGAGTACTGTCATGAAACTGGGATTAGAATATTGATAGGATTTGTCGCTTTAACGTTTGGAAAGTATAAAAAGTACCTAGAACCTAAACTAACCCATAGTAGTCAACACTACATGAGATTGTACCTCAAAGTTAAAAAAAGTTCAAAAGGTACCGATGAAAGTTTAAATGAGAATATAGGATACATAGAGCATTGTTCTAAATGTTTGTATAGAAAATCTATCAAAGGATTGGCAACAGATATTGATAACAAATGTCCTGAATGTGGAGAAAAGTTGACAATAGCTGGTCCATTATGGGCAGGTGAAGTTCAAGATCAAAAATTCATTGATGGCATGATTCATGAACTCCTCTTTAAAAATCTAAGAACATCCAAAAAAATTTTGAAATTATTGACAACCTGTAGTGAAGAGGCAAATTCTCCAATAACCTTCTATGACATCCATAAAATATCTAAAGTTCTGAAGGTGAGTGCTCCTAAACTATCCGAAGTTCAAGAAACCCTAAAAAAAGAGGGATTTTCAGCCACAAGAACCCATTTCAGCCCACTCGGGATAAAAACAGAATGTGATATTAACATTTTAAAAAAAATAGTATACGACCTATCAACTGACTCAAAAAATGATTTTAACTATAAAAAAATTCTATAAAACTCATTTTTATTAATATCCATGAAAGGTTGATAGTATTTTGCATAAATATATTTTTTTTTGAAGTTGTTATGGATTATTTTATTATGAACATGTTTAATGAATGTTCTTGATAAAATTGTAGAATGTGTAACATTCTTATTCAAGTATAAAAATAGGGGATTATTTCATGACTCACTCGTTATTAGATGATTTTAAAAAGTTCATGAAAATTATAAATGAGCATGATGGAGGAAATTCAATAGATTTAACAAGTTATAACTTTTTAGGAGCAGCTACATTATTGCCTTTATTCGCATATTCAAACCAAAACAATATCAACAAATTGATTTCTCAATCAAACAATCCCTTAACACAGTATTTAGAGAAAGTATTGCAACACAGACCTCACAATAATACAACAATTCCTTTTGAAAAATTACCATTAAAAATGACTGCTAATGAGATTGCAGATTTTGCAGAGAATATAAAAAATAAATTGTTTAATTCTATTGAGAGACAAACATTTGAGTTTTTATTATATGAGTTAATGTCTAATATCTATGATCATTCAAAATTTAGAAATGCATTCACATTATCTCAACAGCGTCCTAAAGTGGGAGTTACAGATATTTGTTTAATTGATGATGGAGTTTCAATACCTGGGAGTTTTGAAAATGTTGGTTTTGATTTTGAAGATGACGCTGAGGCAATTTTAGAGAGTATAAATGGAAAATCAACAAGGGAAGAAAATAAAAACTTTGATGGAATTTATGAAGAAAATATCAGTGGAAGAGGGCTTAATAGCACTACCCAATTAGCAACTTTAGGATTCGGTGAAGATATACTAATTGCTTCAAGAGAAGGAGCGTGTTATATAAATTCTTCTGGAGCGAATTTATTTAATATTGATGAAAAGTTCATTAATGGAACTTACGTTAGTATAAGAATTAACAAAAAGACGTTAGGGCAAGATTTTCAAAAATGTATGGAATATAAAATAGGGTATGTAACAATTTATTTTTCATTTTTTTAATTTTCGATTTTTTTAATGATTTTTTTGTATTTTTTTTTTTAGTTTTTTGATTTTAGAGTTTATTTTTACACTTGCAATCGTTGGTATTAGAATTAAAATTGATAAATCTTTAATTAAATTGATATTTTTTTC
>JAITEE010000178.1 GCA_031282205.1 Candidatus Methanovirga aequatorialis
ATTTATAGTCATCTTTGAAAAGTTTATCAATTTATAAAATATCAATATCCAATATAATCTATTTAAATTTAATTTTAGATAATTTTATAAGAAATAATTAAATTAATAATTGATAAACACTACCATTATCACTATAAATCCAATTTAGAATTTTTATAAGAAATAATTATAGTTTAAATCGAAAAGTTTAAAAATAATCATCAATTTTATTTCTTTATTTCACCCTTAATTTTCAAAACAAATGAAATCTATTGAGTATTTTAATTTTAATTATTTTCAAAAGTTTGGAGTTTAACTATAAATCAATAATTGATAAACATTACCCTTATCACTATAAATAATAGTGTATTTTAGTTTATAGAAAACCTCATATGAAAATTTTTTGTAGAATCGATTCATAATCGATATACCATAAAAACTAAAAAAGCGATCCAAAAATGAGAGGTGGTCAAAACTAATTTTTTTAAGAAAAAATTTTCTTATTTTCTAAATTAAAGCATTTTTAAAGCTTTTTAATTTTAAAATTTAGACTTTTGTCCACCTCTCAAAATAAAAAAAAAAGTTATTGACTATCAAAATAAAAGAACTTGTGAATTTTTTAAAGAGGAAAAAAATGATGATTACAGGTAATGGAAAGATATTTGGATTGATAGGTGATCCTGTTGGTCATAGCCTCTCAACGTTTATGCATAATACGGTTTTCAATGAATTAAACCTAGATCACGCTTATGTTCCTTTTAATGTAAGGGAAGAAAATTTATTCAAGGCAATAAATGGGGCAAAAGGACTCAACATAAATGGATTAAACGTGACAATACCTCATAAAATAAATGTTATGGAATTTATAGATGAGATCGATCCCGTTGCTAAAATGATTGGTGCCGTTAACACCATTAAATTTGAGAATGGGAAATCCATTGGTTACAATACAGACGGTGTTGGAGCCATTAAATCACTTGGAGAACTCACCTTGGTTAAAAACAAAAAAGTTATTATTATCGGTGCTGGTGGAGCATCTCGTGCTGTTGGTTTTCAGCTTGCTATTTCAGGAGTCGATAACCTTTTAATTGTAAACAGAACTGTTGAAAAAGCTAAACATCTGATTAACGATTTTAAAAACAGATTAAATGATCCCGTGTTGTGTGGTTCTAAGAACACCGCTAATTTTAAAGATTTAGACGATTCAAACAACTCCAAAAATTTAAATATCCTTTCAAATTTCAATAAAAATACTACGTTTGATTATGGTGGATTTGATACCTTAAAAGAACAGGTTAAAGACTGCGATATTTTAATCAATGCCACATCGATAGGCTTGTATCCTAACGTTAATGAATCTCCAATCAATGAGGGTATTCTTCATTCTGATTTAATAGTCTATGATCTAATTTATAATCCCATTGAAACAAAACTTCTTAAAGAAGCCAAAAAGATCGATGCAAAAACGATTTCAGGAGTTAAAATGTTGGTATATCAAGGAGCCGAAAGTTTAAAAATATGGACTGGAATCGATGCTCCAATAGACATCATGGAGAAAGTGGTTGTAAGTAAACTATAACCAATCAATTGACATGATAGTTGATTGTTAGCTATTTTTGTCTAATTGCATGTATTTAAATAAAATATTAAAAATGTAGTGAATTGCGAAATTGAATTGTTTAGGGTTTAAACGAATATTGTAAGTTATAATAAGTTTTTATTGTCTTTAAAATACTTTATTTTTTATTTTATTAATAATTTAAATATTAATTTTAAAAATAAGATCATGAAATAATTTATTTATTGAAATGAAGAATAAACTCTTCTAAATTCACTTTGTGGATTTTTCCAAATCTTTCGCCACAATAATATTAATTGTTGTTAATTTAAATTAAATTTAAAAATGAATTTTTGATAAAAACTATCATGAAAAATTCCGAACTTTTAATTAAAAAAATATGAGGTTAATACAAATAATTTTACAAAACAAAGTAGTTTAATTTGAAAGTTAAATACCTGTTACCACTTATAACTTTAATAAAACAATTTAGAATCAATTAAATTATTAACTTTTAATTGATTAAATCATTATAATAAACTTGTATTAAATTTTAAATATCATGAAAAAGATTAAATAAAATATGGTTGATTAATCATGAAAAAATTACCAATTGGAAGACAAGAATTTAAAATCATACGGGAAAAAGATTACTTGTACGTTGATAAAACCAAATATATTTACGACATGATAAGCAATGGAGATATTTATTTTCTTTCTCGTCCTCGTCGATTTGGAAAATCGTTACTTCTCTCTACGATAGAAAATCTTTACACTAAAGAGAAGAAATTATTTGAAGGTCTCCATATCTATGATAGATGGGGCTGGGATAAAACAAATCCTGTGATTAAACTTGATTTTTCAGAGGGAAGTTACTCTTCAGTGAACGGATTAAAAAATAGCTTAGATAGCGTAATATTACTAATCGCCGAGGATCATGGTATTGAACTTATAACAAAAACTATACCTAACAAGTTCGGAGAATTTATTAGACAGCGATTTTTCATCGATATGAATTCAATATAACATCAGTTCTAAAAGGATAATTATGAAAGTTTCTGTTGTTGGTTTAGGTGTGGAAGGGAAAGAAGCCATTAAATCCCTATTTAGTTATGGATATGAAGTTTATGGGACTGATTTATCCCAAAGTGTTGATATGTCAGATGTTAAAAGATACCTTAAAGAAAAAAACAAAACAGACAATAAACCAAAACTAACCATAGAACTCGGCACCAACAACATCAACAAAATTTTATCTTCCGACCTAATCCTCATAAGTCCAGGACTATGGAAAAGTAAAACAGCCAACAAATTAAAAAAATCAAACAAGCTAATCTCAGACGTTTTAGTAAAACACAAAACCATACCCACAATTGCAATAACTGGAACAAATGGCAAAACAACCACCACCACAATGCTCAAAAAAATATTAGAAAAAAACGGGAGAAAAATTTTAGTTGGAGGAAATGCAGGCGGTGGATTCTTTGGATACACCGACCTCATCCTAAAAGCAGAAAAAAACGGATACGAGCTAATGATCGTAGAAGTATGTGACATGACAATAGAATTCAGTGACTACTTCTTTAATTTTGATATGATAGGTTTAACAAACATAGGAGACGACCATATAGATGTGCATGGCTCCATCAACCAATACAAACAATCACTACTAAAACTCTTCAAAAACAAAACCGTGTTCCTCAATTCCAACGAAGAGTTTAGAGATGAAGTTGAAAACGTTGCAAAAGAAGTCATCTACTATGACGATATACCCGATATAAACCTAAAAACATTCGGAAAATTTAATCAGTTAAACGGAGGACTTGCATCATCAATATCAAAGTATTTAAATGTTGACTATAACGTTATCAAAGAGTCCTTACAAAATTTTCATGAAGTAGAAGGCAGACTAAAACTTATTAACTTAAATAACTCTAAAGTTTTCATTGGAAAAACAGACAACGTTCATGCAACTGAATCCATTCTAAGTGAAATTAAAAATGTAGATATAGCATTTATTGGAACTTCAAGAACCAAAGAAACATATCGATTAGATATTCTCGACTCCATCGTTAAATACAATCCTAAAAAAATTATTTTATTTAAAGGATTAAGTGAATCCTTTGATTTATCACTAAACAGACTAAAAAAATTAAAATATAAAGGAGAAATTATTCTATCCAATTCAATTAAAGAAACCTTAGATTTGATTTTAAAATCTGATAAAGACGGTAGCAATGACAATATTTTCATCGGTGGAAACGGACAAGAAGTGATTACAGAACTTCAAAAATTGTTAAAACAAAAATCATCAACTAACCGTGCCACATAGAATATGAACATCGTTTTAGAGTTGAAAAAGAAAGTTTAAGTTTTTTAAAAGAGTGGTCGTTAAGTCCAAGAAAAAGTACTACAAAAATTATTATTTTTTCCATGATATGATAACTAGAATCACACTTGAAATAAATAAAAGTAGTAAAGGTGTGCCTGTATTATTTAAATCCACTTTAATTTTGACTGGTGAATTAACAGTAGAATTATTGTCCTTTGAATACACGTTTAATGAACTATTACAAGTAATTGACTGATTATTGTAATACGTAGCAGTTATATCATACTTACCTGGATCCTCTTTAATAGTATAAGACGTCTTAGCTATACCATCAACGGTAGTTGCATTGGTCAACCAATCACCAATCTTAAAAGTAATAGATTCATTATCTTCGCCTTCACCATCTCTATTGGTTAAATTAGCTATTAACTCTATGGTCTCACCACTAAAACCATCCTTGTTAACCGTAGACATGTTGGTCGGTGGAAAAGCACCCATCTTTAAAACTGCCCAAATAGCCCAGTTATTCGCTCCAATTATATCATAATCCTTCTCAAATGACCAAGTGTAAACTCCTGGTTCACCACCATATTTCGTGTTATTAACACTGTTATATATATTGAGAAGCTGTTTTTCTACATTTATCGACCTTATTGCTTGAAAATGACCTGGAATATTTTGAAATATGGCGTAGTCCTCAGTCCCATAATATTGTGCGGCACCAGGTAAACCACCAATCTCATCGGTCCAAAACCAACTCATATGAACATCTGTACCGTACTCTTTATTCAAACAATCCAATCCAGTTTTAATCATTTTTGCGTCTGCACCATAACCAGGTCTTGGTTTAATCCATTCAACTAGTTTCTCCTCATCAACCAGTGTACCTGTAATACCATAGTAAACCAACTGCATAGCCTTACAAGAACAATCATAAGGTAAAATCTGCTCTATAATGCCAGGATCATCAGTAATATTAGGTAGACGATACCAGTCACTACCACTATCATCCTGAAAGATGAGAACAGAGTTAAACTCCTCACCATGAACACTTAAAACTAAACAAATTAAAAACAGTGCAAAAAATGACAAAAAAATCTTAATATTCCTTTCAAACATCTTTAACAACCTATCAGTACCAACCAATCATGCTTTTTATTTGATCTTAAATTTCCTAAACTCGTAGCCTCAAATTTTATAACAAACCATTAATTTACTAATTTATGATTATTTTTTTATTCCAATAAAGCTACAGATAAATAAAAACAACAAGATCATCAAAGGAAAACCTGTTTTACTAATTGAAATAGTATCATTTACAGGATCATGTCCAAAATATCACTTGAATCATGATTACTAAAATCATTAGAATCTTCAACATAATTTTGTGTATAGTCCAAGTAAGCCAACATTTGCTCATAAGACCATTGATCTCTATTAGGTAAGATTATCCCATAATTGTTTCCATCCTCTACCTCAGCTGTAAAACTTGATAAATTATGTTCTGCACATGTAACAGTGATGGTTCCTTTATTAGGTGATAAGAAATATTCAGAGTTTGTCTTATTGGTTATAAATTTACTAATTTTTTCACTTTTAGGGTAACCACTGGCAGCAAAAATAAGTTTTAATCGAGTGTCGTACATAGTATGAAAATCACCTACGTAACTTATATTTTCTTTCAACACAACCTCATTTACAACGTGTCCTGAAAACGTGGATGAATTGTTTGCAACTCTATTTGGATCGTAACCAAAATATTCTCTTTGCACCTCAAGTGCTGCTTTAGGATTACTCAGAGGTATAACATAAATTGTGCCTTTAATTTTATCTTTATTATCATAGAGAGTGTTAATAAGCTTGAAAGCAGCTGCCTCTGAAGGATATTCATTTCCATGTGTTCCTGCAATCACAACACTTCGAGGTTCATCAGAATTGTTAAACTTAAAAATAGGGGTTCCATTACTCGCCAAACCTTTTATAAAGTTCCCATTAGTATCATGATGATCAAATAAAACTTGAGTTAATAAACCTTCACTGTTAAATTTTTCAAAATCTTTAATTTGACTAATGTTCGCCCCAGTATCAAAACCAGTCCAATTATAAAACCAAAAACTTACATCTGTTCCACTACTTCCACCACCAAAAACATCAACATCTACCGTAAAAGCAAAAATTAAAAATATTAAAAATATTGATATCGAAATAAATTTTATATGCAAATATAAACCTCCATTTTAATATGTAAATTAATGGATATTAAAACATATAAATTAAATTATCATTTATAAACCAATTAATTTTCTTCTAATTAACAACACAAAAATAGCTGTTATCAATGTAAATAAACTCATTGATATTGGATTTCCAGATTTCTCTAAACTCACTTTATTTAAGTCATCCCCAGTGTTTTTAATATTAATATGATTATCTTCCTCATTGTATTCTTGATATTTATTAAATAGCTCAATATTTCCAATAGCTATCCATTTAGGAATTTCAGGTATTGTATCGTTTGATATGAACCTACTCTCAAAAATAATATTGTCCTTCCCACTACTCGACTTACCAGATAAATTTCCATCATCATGACTTGCATAGACATCAACGTTCGTCACAGCATCCTGTTTACTAACATGATAACTAACAATATTTCGTCGATTAACTCCATACTCATCCTGTGATCCAAGATAAATAATTGAGTCAACAGAAGGGGCACTACTATTATTCCAAATTCCATTCTGATAATAGTCAGGACCATTCGGCACAACTATGTATTCATTGTCTTGAAGTTTAAAACTCATATTTTTTGTTTTCCCATCCAATGCTGTCAAGCTAATATTTATATTACTTTGAATATAAATATTTGTAATTGATTTGCGTTGGTGTTTTTTTTATGGAATCTACTGATATTATTAATGGTTTTTTTGAGTTTATTGA